>JAKMFK010000179.1 GCA_022425465.1 Bacteroidia bacterium
TAGAGAATTTACTTGCTGAAATGGATTCTGTTGCAAAATACGGTCAGGTGATGACAGTAAATCATAGTCATAACTTAGACGATATTTTATTTCAATATGGGGTAAAAGTAAAACCAAACCTTGTTCAGGATATTCAATGTCATGGAATACCAGCAATAAATCAACAAACGAACAGACCAGGTTTTTGGCCATGGATTTTTTACCCTTTATTTAGTGCGGTTGATGACAATCCTGTTTCTAGAAATTTAGAAAATGTTTGGGGAAGATATTGCAGTACACTCGATACTACTTCTCGTAAAACATTAAAAAAAACGGTATTGCTTCGTTCATCGCCACAATCAAGGGTGGCAGCTAATCCAGTGCTAATTTCATTAGATATTTTAAAAAATAGGCAAAATCCCTCAAACTTTAAGAATGGGAATCAGATATCCGCAGTATTAGTCGAGGGTGAATTCATCAGTCCGTTTAGATTTAGGGATGGTGTAAAGCGTTCTTTTGATTTACCTTTCACGGAGTCGATAGGACAAAATTCAATGATTGTTATTGGTGATGGTGATTTGATAAGAAATCAAGTGTCTTCGGATGGTGGGGTATATCCGCTTGGCTACGATAAATTTGCCTCAAAGCAATTTTCAGCACCAGTTGAATTTGCTAATAAAAAGTTTTTCTTGAATTGCGTTGATTATTTATGTGATGAGAATAACCTCATTGAGGTAAGAAGCAAGGAAGTTATACTCCGTTTATTGAATAAAAGTAAGATTAAAAGTGAAAAACTATTTTGGCAATCTTTTAACATGATATTGCCTATTTTATTGATTCTAATCTTTGGGTTTGTTAATACATTTTATCGTAAAATAAGATGGGCTTAATGTTGTCTAGATACAAGTTTGTATGTTTTTTCTTTTTATTTAGTTATTCCTACAGTTTTGCACAAGATAATAGTTATATCAGTATAAGTGGGACACCAGGTTTTTTGTTAGCTCATCGAGCAGATTTAAAAAATTTGGCAGCTCATAATTATGGGATTGATATTTCTATTGAAAAAGAAAAAGAGAATTCGGATTGGGGGTCTTTTTACAATAAACCTTCAATTGGTCATGGACTTTTATATTATAATTTAGGTAAAGAGCAAACTGGTCATGCTTTTGGTTTT
The DNA here is from genome assembly GCA_022425465.1 of Bacteroidia bacterium. Classification (GTDB taxonomy): domain Bacteria; phylum Bacteroidota; class Bacteroidia; order NS11-12g; family UBA9320; genus UBA9320. The sequence continues at coordinate 1,154 of JAKMFK010000179.1, forward strand.
TTATCTCATATCAAATTTAATATAATATCATTTCGTGATGTTGATGTCCGATTTAGAATGGGTGCAGGATTAGCTTATATCACTAAAAAATTTGATGTGTATGAGAATAGGAGAAATCAAGCAATTGGCAGTCATTTAAATGGCAGTATGCAATTTGGTTTAGTGGCTCGAAAAGAGCTATTAAATAATGATTATATCGAAACCGGGCTGTCTGTCTCACACTACTCAAATGCAGCTTTCAAGGTGCCTAATTTAGGGTATAATATTCCATCGTTAACTTTTAGGTATGGATTTCATCGCCATAGTCAGAATGATGTTAAAATTGAACTACCTCAAGATTTGAGTAAAGTTAATTGGAGTGCTCTTTTGATATATGGTAGGAAGCAACGAAATTTTGCTAGTCCAAAAGATTTTAATCTTTGGGGGTTCCAATTAAGAGGGTTATTAAATAAGAACAAAGTAAAGTCATGGCGTTTTGGCTTGGATTATACCATGGACAAATCTTATATGCACTCAATTAATCCTGATTTACTATCAAATCAAATATCGATTCTTGATCAATCCGAATTTGCATTAGTTGGAGGCTATCAATGGGGATTTGGTAATGTGAATTTGATAGCGGAATTAGGGGCCTATATATACAAGCCTACAATACTAAAAAATGCACTAAGTCAGCGTTTGGGACTATCCTATAAATTGAATCAGTATTGGTATACTCAGGGTATGTTGAGATTTCATCGAGGGGTTGCTGATTTTTTTGAAATAGGTTTAGGCTATCAGCTATGAGATTTTTTAATTGGATATTAGTTTTTGTTTTGTTTTCGTCATGTGGTGGCGAGCAAAAAGACGACTGTATTACTAATTTAGGTGATGTAATTTCTCAACAAAGAGATGTTGCATCCTTTGATAAGTTGTATGTTGAAGATAGAATAAAGGTAGTCTTAGTCCAAGATAGTGTTAAGTATGGTTTCATTGAATTGAATGGCCCATCTAACCTTTTAAATCAGATTGAAAGTGAAGTTTCTGGAACTCAACTGAGGCTAATCAATAGGAATACGTGCAATTTTGTTCGTTCATTTAATTATGATATTCATGTTGTGGTATATGTTAAAGAATTAACTGAAATTCATTTAGAATCAATAGCTGAAGTAATTTCTAATGATACGATAAATGTGAATTTCTTAAACATATTTCATCCTGCACTTTCTGATATTAATCTTATTCTGTCTGGTGGTGAGGTTTTTGTCCGGTCTCGAAATTCTGCAACCACAATTTTAAAAGGGAGTTTAAGAGTGCTTAAAGGAAGTATTGAAGAGATTTCAAATTTAGATGCCCAGCATTTGGAATGTGAAGAAGTCTATATTGACTCGCATTCGCCTCTTGATTGCTTCGTAAACGCAACAAAAGGAATGTATATGAAAATATTCAACTCGGGTAATATCTTCTATGTTAATGAACCGAGCGAGTATAAAATTTTAGCAATTAGAACAGGATCTGGACAGTTACTAAAAAAATAAGGTCAGCTTTTGGGCCGACCTTATTCGATGGTTTAGGTTATTTAACAATTATATTTTTAGGTTTCACTTTAACTTTTTTATTTATAGTGATTTCTAATATTCCGTTTTTTAGGTTCGCTGATATTGACTTATGTTCAGCGTCTTTTGGAAGGTTCAACTTTCTTTGATAGTTCTTAAGAAGAAATTCTGTTCTTAACCTTTGTTGATTTTCACTCTTATCTGCATTTATTTTCCCGTGTATGATTAAGGTATTATTATCAAGAGAAAGTGATATGTTTTCTTTTTCAATTCCGGGCATTACTACATTAATTTGATATGTATCTTCATTTTCGCTAATGTTTATATTAGCTGTTTTACTTTCACGATCACTAATAGGTTGTCCAATCAAAATTTCTTGTAACATGTTGTCTAAATTACTTTGAAAAATATCCGTAATCATTTTAGGTTGTTTAATAATATTCATAATATATTTTTTGGTAAAGAATTATCAAATGCTATACCTGTTTATTATTTGCGACAAAATGACACAATAAATCAATTTTTATCCTGATTTGAAGACAAAAAGTCAGTTGCTTAAATTTTTGCATAAAAAAACCACTCTAGTTAACAGAGTGGTTTTTTTATTATCTAGATTAAGAACTAGTGTTGTACAATTATCTTGGATGTAATTTTGGAGTTGTGCCCAATTAGTTCAACAAAGTAATTTCCAGATTTCCAATCTGAAGTTGGAATTTGGATTGTTTTGGAATTATTTCCTTTTGATTGATACACAATATTTCCAGTTAGAGAGTATATTTTTAATAAATATGATCCCTTGATATCTGCATCAATATTTACAAAATTATTGGCTGGATTTGGGTAAGCATTAATGACTTTAAATGAGATATCTTCATTGTTAGGCTTCACACTTGTTAGCATGGATTTCGTTTCCCATATTCCCATACCATGAGTACCTGCATATATTCTTGGACCTGTAGACGAGTTACTTTCAACCTGCACAACATCAAAAACTGGAACTCTTGGAAATGGCATATCGCTATCTACTCCGTCTGGAGCTTCAGCCCAAGTTGGGTTAGCTGAACGACCGTTGTTTGTTGCCCATATACCAAATTCAGTACCTAGAATGATAACATCGGGGTTTTTGATGCTTATTAAAGCATGATAAACTGGGAATTTAGGAAGGTTACTTTGTATACTATTCCAGCTTGGTGACGCATCCATAGCGTTTTCTGTACTATATACGTAATTTGTGTTTCCGTAATTACCAGCAGTTACAATCATACGATTAGGATTTTCTGGGTCTAAAGCAACCGATGTAATTGTTCTTGCTGAACCTACACCCATACCTTGTGAAATTTCAGTGGTAATTAAGTTTGCAGCAATTTGGTTATTTGCAGGTAGACTTGTAGTGTCAAATTGTGTAGATAACAGATTGTCAACTCTGTATACCCTACCATTATTCGTAGTGACAAATAATGATTCTCCGTTTTTACTAGGTTTCATGTAGTGAACACGTCTCAAGTTTGAAACTCTAAACCATCGTATTGACCCATCTTTGGGACCTGTAGGATCATGTGGTTTACCGTAAGCATTTTTGCACATCCATATTCCATCATTTGTAGCAAAAAACAGTCTAGCATTTGCTATTGAATCGTCAGAATCCCTTCTGCCGTAAGCTTCGATACTGTCAATTACTGCTGGATTTTCCCAGAGTGTAAATGGATTATTGAAATATCCTGTTGGTCTACTGCTAGAGGCAAATGAAGCTCTTATTCGATTGTCCCACATAGATTCAAAACTCGAACCTGCAGTGATGGATCGTCTTAAATTACCATACTGACTCTCACCAAACATGTAATTAGAATTGTATGCACTTATAGCACATTCAAAGCCATCTCCACCAAGAACTGATTCGGCAATTTTTCTTGGATAAGACTCTCCTGTAATGAGTAGTGTGTTATTATCTTGTGTTCCACCTAAAATTCTACCCCTCACATCAGCTGCAATTCCATAGAATTGGGTTGTACTTAAGTTTGTGCTAATATTTTTATACTGATCCAACTCAGGAGTAGTTGTTCTGGCAACTCCGCCATCACTGCAGATATACATGATTGGGTCTTCGCCAGTATTGTCAAAAGTTATAAAGTGCTTGTCAGAGTGAATTCCATATGGATTTCGTGGAGAACTAAATGTGTTACCTACAATTTTAGGTCCATCTTGAAGTGTCCATTCAGCAAATGCTACTCCTCCGATGAATACCCTGTCTTTGTCGCGTGGATGAACACCTAGTGCGAGGTCGTATAGCCCTTGTGCTTGAACCCCAATAATGGTAAATGGTGCGAAAAATTGGCTCATTTGCCCAACTTCTTGATTAAAAGTTTGTCCAGCATCTGTTGATTTGTAAAGACCAGTTAGCGAACCACCACCGTAATTTTGACCATCAAATTGAACAGTCCCTACAGTGATAACATAGCAGTAATTGTTATCAGATTCAGCCCAAGCTATAGCCGCTCTGCCGTTGTTTGAAAAACCAGTGATAGACTGATAAGACGATCCATCATTTGGGTTAGTAGATCTCCAAATAGTATTACCGATACTAGCAATTAAAACGCCATCTTTATTAAACTTCATGTCTCTACAACTTCCCCCTCTGATTAGTTTCCATGTATCACCACCGTCTTCACTAACTCTTAAACCATTGGATGATCCAGCATAAATATGGTTAGTTGACGGATGAGCGGTTAGAACAAACACATTGCCAAATGATTTAGTATTATTCAAAGCACTGAAGGTTTCTCCATCAGTAGACTTATATATCCCCATCCCATTAAAGCCTGATCCTTCATTACCATTTGGATTAGATAATAATAGACCATTTTCACCTGTACCATAGAATAGTGTACCATCATTAGTTTGTGCCATACTGACAACTCCAAAGTTTTCGTCACCTAGGGTTAATGGGAACCAACTGCCACCTCCGTTAGTAGATTTAAATACTGAACCAGAAACACCACCTGTGTATAATGTTGTTGGGTTATCTTTATCAATAACGAGACATCGAGTTCGCCCACCAATATTGTCAGGTCCTCTAAATTCCCATTTAAGTGGCCAATCAGACTTGAATTTAGTATTGTTCTGATTACTGATGTCATCAATCACATCATGAACTTCTTGATTAGAGACAAATCCAGTATTTTGATTTGCTCTAATAGATTTTAAATAGGATTGATAACCAGATATGCCTTGAATATTTTTTACTCTTGGCGAATAGGCATTGTTAGAGTTGTTATTCTTTAGTATGACAACTGAAGTTGCTAGTATAAAAACCGTTAATAATGATAATTTTAAATTTCTTTTCATAACTTTAGATAAGATCACTTATAAAACACACAAATTTAGGTTTTGATTTAATACTTACAAAGAATAGTTCATCATGAATAGTAATAAAAATGTAAGAATTAATTTATTTAATATTTACCACTTAAACCATATTGTGTATATATTGAAAAGTAAATGGAATTTTCAGTTTTTAGGAGAATATCAAGACCATTCGGGAAATAATTTATTCGTATACCATTTTGCCAATGATGGTATCGATTATAGTTTTTCCATTGAATCGAAAGGTTGATGTCCAAATTCACCCCTGGTGTGAATGAAAGTTCTCTCATTCCCTTCGTCCATACTACACCACCTATGATAGAATCTTGTTTATTAATGATGTTTTCATTTTGTATAATAGTTTGATCTTGATCACCTAATTTATCAAACAAAACATAATAAGGCTTCATAACTCCCAGAATTGGACCTAAAGAGGTCCCGATATAAAGTTTAGGAGAATTTCCTTGGTTTGTACCTATTTGATAATATGATGTAATGTTAATTCCGAGTCCTGCTCCAGCATTGATTTTTCCTAAAACATAGGGGTTGGGGTTTAAATATCTTGAATTTTTAATTCGTGTTTCTTGTGCATGTCTTATAGATTGACCCTGAAGTGTTATGGAATTTTTAATTTTTGAATTTGGTTTTGAAAAAAAAGATTGAAGGAATAACCCATATCCATTTGTTGATACATTAATACCTCCATATAGTTCTTTTGAAGTTTGTTGGGCGTTCACAGATATAGCCATAAATAAAAGCCATATTGAATGTATTTTAATGATGTTTGGGTTTGTCATCATTACTTTCTAGGAAATTAAAGATAACCCAAAATTTTGGATGAGTTGATGTTCAAATGTGAGTCCGCAAATTGAACTTCATTTTGATGGTAAAAAATGACTTGAGGAGATTCATGCTTTATATTAAAATACCTCGAAATTTCGGTAGAGAGATCACGTTGATTAATTACGTCGACAAGAACAAACTTGGCTTTTTGGCTTAATTCTTCACTAATGTTCTCTATTCGATTTAGAGCCATTGAACTTAAGGAACATCGATAACTATGTTTGAAAATTATGAGAGGCTTATCTTCATCGATAAAAGAGTTAACATTATCATATGAAGTGGCTACCCACATTACAAATAGCTATACAATTTTATTTTGTTGGATTTTAGTTTGACTCACTCCAGGGCAAGCGTCTCTTGATTTACAAGAGGTAAAGGCTACACAAATTACAAACGCGAGTGTAAGAATTGTTAAGATTTTTTTAATGTTCATTTTAGTATAATAATATTGTGAGTGTTAAATCAACAACGATTTTAAATAAAAACTAGTGCAAAGTAATCATATTATTGCGGTTTTATCTAGTGATGAAGGTTTTCATTTTATAAAAAACAATTTGAATGATAATCCGAATGATCTGGCACTAAAATATTCGGGTAAAACATCATTTGATTTGAAAACGGCCCTGTATTTAATTGGTATTTACAAAAAGGCGTCTAAGAAAGTTCCCATTATTTCTAATAACTTATTAGCTATTGACCAACGTTCATACGAGCAGTCTACCTCACAAAAAGTAGCTCAATACAAAGCTAATTTTATACGGGGAAAACATTTGCTTGATCTCACCGCTGGAATAGGTATAGACAGTCTTTATTTAAGTCATAACTTTGAAAAAATTGAAGCAATAGAGTTAAATTTGTCTCTTCATGAATTGGCATGTTTTAATCATGAAAAACTAGGAATAAACAACATTAAACGTATTCATGGAGATTCCTTCGAGTTTTTATCTGGCAAGGTTTGGGATTGGATTTATATAGATCCTGATCGTAGAATTAATGGTAAGCGTGCTGTTGATTTGAAGTATTTGAGACCAGATATATTAGGGAGTTTAAATTTAATAAAAAAGGCGGCGTCTAAAATTTATATTAAATTATCGCCACTCTTTGATTTAAGTGAGATTGCAAGACGTTTTAATCACCTTAATACAATCTATTTAATAGCAGAAAAAAATGAGATAAAAGAGGTTGGGATTTTTATCGATTGTTCTATTAAAAGTGATACACGAAACGCAAAACTTCATTTGGTAGATGTGTCAACTAACTATTCTGCATCTTTTTCATTTAATGAGTATTTTAAAAGAAGTAATTTTATTTACGATACAGGTTATAATAGGTTTTTACATGTGCCCTTAACTTTAATCTCAAAGTCATCATGTTTTCATGTTTTTACAAAGGGAATTAACGTGACAAAACATCCTGAGTTTCAACTTTTTTTCTCTGATAATAACAATTTGCCAGGTTTTAGAACACTTGAAGTTATTGATAAGTGCGTGTTATCGGTTAAGAAAATTAAGCAAATACTTCGATTAAATAGCATAGTAAAAATGAATATTGTTGTAAAA
>JAKMFK010000184.1 GCA_022425465.1 Bacteroidia bacterium
GTAGTAACAAAGAACAAAATATATAAGTTTAATTCATTTGGAATTTTAATTCATAATAAAGAAATTACAAATATCGAGCTAATAAAAGTCAATGACGGAATAGTCTTTTTTAAAAGAAATAATGAAATTTATTATTTTGATAAGAATTTCACTTCAGATAAAAAACTTGATATTGAAAATTTATTAATAAAAGATTTTTTTGTAATCAATCAAAGCTTGTATATTTACGATTCTGAACAATTAATCAAATATAAAATTATAAATAACTAAATTATGCATATTGCAATTGCTGGAAATATAGGTGCAGGAAAAACAACTTTAACAAACTCTCTTGCAAAACATTATAACTTTGAAGTACAGCTTGAAGACGTAGTAGATAATCCTTACTTAGATGATTTTTATAGTCAAATGGAACGATGGAGTTTTAACTTACAAGTATATTTTCTAAACAGTAGATTCAGACAAGTTATTGAAATAATTGATAGTTCAAAGAATGTTATTCAAGATCGAACAATTTATGAAGATGCAAATATTTTCGCACCCAACCTTCATGCTATGGGGCTTATGACTAATAGAGATTTTGAAAATTATAAATCATTATTTGAATTAATGGAATCAAAAGTAAAATCTCCTGATCTATTAATTTATTTAAGAAGTTCAATCCCTAATCTTGTTTCTCATATTCATAAAAGAGGAAGAGATTATGAGAATTCTATAAGCATTGATTATTTAAGTAGATTAAACGAAAGGTATGAGGCATGGATACACAATTATGATAAGGGTAATTTATTAATAATAGATATTGATGATTTAGATTTTGTCGATAACAAAGAAGACTTAGACAAAATCATAAAAATGATTGACAACAAAATCAGATAAAAAAAAGCCTCAACAATTTGAGGCTTTTTTTATCTATTTGTTTTTAAATTTAATTGTCTTTGGCTTTCTCAACAATTTCTTCTACTGCTTCATCAACTTCATTTTGAGTACCTTCAACTGTTTTCGATACTGAAGTTTCTTCAACTCCATCTTTATATGTAACTACTTCAATAGTTGCTGTCAAATTTTCAGAATCATCACTTGTAGCATTAACACTAACTTCAACTGTTGTGTTGTGCTCATCACTTGTTGCTTCTAAAGTATGACCACCTAATATGGGCGCTATAACTAAACCTATTAAACAAGTTAACTTAATTAAGATATTCATTGAAGGTCCTGAAGTATCTTTAAAAGGATCTCCAACTGTATCTCCAGTAACAGCAGCTTTATGAGCCTCTGACCCTTTGTAAGTCATCTCACCATTAATTTCAACTCCAGCCTCAAAAGATTTTTTCGCATTATCCCAAGCTCCACCGGCATTATTTTGAAATATTGCCCATAAAACACCACTTACAGTTACACCTGCCATGTAACCACCAAGCATTTCAGCAATTAACTGATTATCCATACCAAACAACATTGGTACAACAGTAATAAGAATTGGGAATCCAATGGTTAATAATCCTGGTAAAATCATTTCTTTCAATGATGCCTGTGTTGAAATTGCAACACACTTGTCATATTCAGGTTTACCTGTACCTTCCATGATTCCAGCAATTTCTTTAAATTGTCTTCTTACTTCATAAACCATCTCCATTGCAGCCTTTCCAACAGCATTCATAGCCAGTGCAGAGAATACAACTGGAATCATTCCTCCAACAAATAGCATAGCTAAAACAGGAGCTTTAAAAATATTAATTCCATCAATTCCAGTAAAAGTTACGTAAGCTGCAAACAATGCAAGTGAAGTTAATGCCGCAGAAGCAATAGCAAAACCTTTACCAGTTGCAGCAGTAGTATTACCTACTGAATCTAAAATATCAGTTCTTTCTCTAACAATTGGATCTTGTTCACTCATTTCTGCAATACCTCCAGCATTATCAGAAATTGGACCAAATGCATCAATTGCTAATTGCATAGCGGTTGTTGCCATCATCGCAGAAGCAGCAAGTGCAACTCCATAAAAACCAGCAAGAGCATAAGAAGCCCAAATAGCAGCAGCAAATAATAACACGGAAGAGAAAGTTGATATCATCCCAGTAGCTAGACCGGCAATAATATTTGTTCCTGCTCCAGTACTAGATTTTTGTACAATTTCTAATATAGGTTTTTTACCTAATCCAGTGTAATATTCAGTAATAGATGAAATAACTCCACCAACAAATAAACCTACTAAGGTTGCAAAAAATACTCGCATAGAAGAGATATCTTGCTTTCCTTCGCCAAAAAATTCCATTTGCATATTTCCAGGGAGCATATAGTCAACTAAAACAAAACATGAAAGTGCAACTAATATAATAGACACCCAGTTTCCTTTATTCAATGCACCCATTACCTGATCTTCTTTAGCATCATTAGAATTTATTTTTACCAACATAGTTCCAATAGCAGAAATAATAATTCCAACTCCAGCAATTGCCATTGGTAATAAAATTGGACCAATTCCTCCAAAATTATCATCTATAGAACCACCCATGTCAACAATAACATAATTTCCTAATACCATCGCAGCTAAAACTGTAGCTACATATGAACCAAATAAATCTGCCCCCATACCTGCAACATCTCCAACATTATCTCCTACGTTATCAGCAATAGTGGCTGGATTTCTTGGATCGTCTTCAGGAATCCCTGCTTCTACCTTTCCAACTAAATCTGCACCAACATCAGCAGCTTTTGTATAAATACCTCCACCAACTCTCGCAAATAATGCAATTGATTCAGCACCTAAAGAAAATCCAGCTAATGTTTCAAGAACTACAGTCATTTCTTCAGTTGAAGTCCAAACTCCACCCATGAAATAATTAAAGAATATTATAAAAAATGTTGTCAATCCTAAAACTGCTAAACCAGCTACTCCTAAGCCCATAACAGTACCTCCACCAAAAGATATCTTTAGTGCATTTGGTAAGCTTGTGATAGCAGCTTGAGTGGTACGTACATTAGTTTTAGTTGCAATTTTCATTCCCATATTTCCAGCCCAAGCTGAAAAAAGAGCACCAAAAATAAATGCAACAACAATTAATATATGAGTAGTAGGTACTATAAATGAAATTCCAGCAAGTACAGCACTAACAATTATTACAAAATAAGTCAATAGTTTATACTCTGCATTTAAAAAGGCTAAAGCACCTTCATATATGTGATCAGAAATTTCTTTCATTTTACCGTCTCCAGCGTCTTGTTTCATGACCCATGATTTTTTCGTAAGCATATATCCTAATCCAAGAAACGCCATTAATATTGGCATGTAAATAATAAGTGAATCCATTTTTGTTTTTTTTTATTCAGCTGGCAAAAGTAATAAAATCAGTTTTAATTAAAAAACTTATGTTTTTTATAAATTTTCAGCTATTGATTTATTTTTTATAAAGTACTTTTTTTACAGCTTTAACTACATCATTACTGTTTGGAAGCCATTCTGCTAACAAAACAGGTGAGTAAGGAGCAGGAGTGTCTGCTGTATTAATTTTTTCAATTGGTGCATCTAAATAATCAAATGCCTTTGATTGAACTTGAAATGTAATTTCTGTTGATACATTACCAAATGGCCATGCTTCTTCTAAAATTACCAATCTATTTGTTTTTTTTACAGATTTTAAAACTGCATCGATATCTAATGGCCTTACTGTTCTCAAATCAATAATTTCACAAGAAATATTATCTTTTTTTAATACATCTGCAGCTTTATAAGCTTCTTTAATTATTTTTCCAAAAGAGACAATTGTCACATCATCACCTTCCCTTTTTATATCTGCAACACCAATTGGTAAAGTATATTCTCCTTCAGGTACTTCTCCTTTATCACCATACATTTGTTCACTCTCCATAAAAATTACTGGATCATCATCTCTAATTGCCGACTTTAATAATCCTTTGGCATCATATGGGTTTGAAGGCACAATAACCTTTAAACCTGGGGTGTTAGCAAACCAGCTTTCAAATGCTTGTGAATGTGTAGCTGCTAATTGACCTGCAGAAGCTGTAGGACCTCTAAAGACAATAGGACATTTAAACTGTCCACCTGACATCTGTCTGATTTTAGCTGCATTATTAATTATTTGATCTATACCAACAAGTGAAAAATTAAATGTCATATATTCAACAATAGGACGATTTCCTGTCATCGTTGATCCTATAGCAACTCCAGCAAAACCTAATTCTGCGATTGGAGTATCAATTACTCTTTTATCACCAAATTCATCTAGCATTCCTTTGGATGCTTTGTACGCACCATTATATTCAGCAACTTCTTCACCCATTAAATAAATACTTTCATCTCTTCTCATTTCCTCCGACATAGCTTCACAAATAGCTTCTCTAAATTGAATAGTTCTCATAAATAATAATTTTATGCAAAAATAGT
>JAKMFK010000187.1 GCA_022425465.1 Bacteroidia bacterium
CAAAGAGAAAAGCTTAAAAAATTAAAGGAATATATGCCACAAAATAAAATATCTGAATTTTCAGATTCATTAAAATGTATTACGGATAAAATAAGTGGTTCTAAAAAAGTTATTAAAAAGAAACAAATTAACAATAACAATAATATGAACAATAACACGAATGCAATAGGTATGTTGTTAGAACAAGAGTTCAAGAAAAATAATCCAAATATTAATAGAATACCATCTTCTTCTATTAAGGAATTAAAACCAGGTAAATATAGAATCACAAAAAATAATGTTACTAAATTGTAAATGGGACGAGCTATAACTACAGTTTTTCCAGAGGCGATAATTGTTGGTTTATTGAGTTATGTTGGGTATTACATGCTAAAAGCTGCGGGTGCGTCTATTGCACTTTCTAGTTTCCTTGTTGGATTTTTGTTGCACTTGTTGTTTGAATATTCACCTTTTGGAAACATAAATGAAATATGGTGTCGTGCGACATTTAAATAAGTTCAACTGGATAGTATTTCATACTGTCGTGTTGGTTCAAGGCCGATTGAACGGCAGGACATGGAATGCTTACAGAAACACATTGCATCAAAAACATACGAGCATCGTGTTCAGTATCATTTAAAATATCATAAAGTTCATGTTGGGACTTTCTAAACATATCACACTTAATTGAAGAGCCCATTGATAAATAATCATATGCGTGCTTAATTGGGATAGGCTTACTTCGAAGAATACTAATTCCTTCCAGTATAACGGTGGCAAAGACGAAACGAAGTGCGTTTCTCGCAACCTGCTCGTTATAGTGTGAATTCGTTGAAGACTGCATTGCAATATATTTTCTGTAATTTGTGAAATCCACAAATTCATTAGAAGAATTAATTACAGGACATGGAATTTTAGATTCAAAAGAAAATTCCTTAAATCTTTGGTCCTTAATCATTTGAGTGGTGGCATTGAAAGTTCTCACAACTCTACCATCAATATCAGAACCATAACAACTTTTGATAAAATCAATCATTTTAGATGATTCATAACTCCCATAAGAAAATACATCATGAAGTCCTTGAATCATTGTATCATTCATTGCATTTTGAATCATCATAACATATTGAGAAGTTTCTGCCTTTTCACCAGTATAAGTGCAAGTGTGAAATGCATCAGCCAAAAAAGGGAGTTCGTTATTGAATACATCCCTATTTCCACTAAAAATAGCACAGGCGTCAGATACTGCTCCAGAGATATACTTAATTTTTCTTTGTTTGAAAATATTTTCCTTCAAACGAATATTTTTGTAATAGTCGGGAGAAAGGTCAATAAAAGTATCTCCCTTTTGGAGGTTTGTAGAAATGTTTTGAAGATACAAACTTGAATCTTCAGTAGATACGATAGTTCTGGGAGTTTTCATATCCTTCACATAATTAACAAAGTTCGGATTTCTGTTTGCAGTGATAAAAGGAACATTGTTCTTCTTATTCAGTTTAAACAGGACTTGCCTGGTAATCAAATCAGAACCAACAATAGCGTGAGACATTTCAGTTTGTATATATTTTCATTACAAACTAAAGCTTTATACGACTTCTAAGTCTTCCCAACTCTTTAAGGAAAAGTCAGCATATTCATATTCTTCATACCATGGATAAACTGGGTCATTTGTAAAATTGTATGGTTTTATACCTGCCCTCGCACTTTCCAAACATACCTTGGAATCATCATCAATCATAGTGTGAATATTTAGAGAACGGAAAATATCAACTTTAGAAACTTCATGTTGAGTATAACTGTTTGTCAATACAACATCATCAAAAATACCTGGATAATGTTTTTCAATCCAGTCTTCGGTTCTTTGTCTTACATAATATTGTCTTCCAGTGACAATATAAAGTTTTGAACATTTATTTCTCAATTCCAAAAGTTTTTCTTGAGAACCTTTCATTGGTTCCAAATCATGAAACTCTTGGGAATTATAAAAATCAATAACCATTCTCTTTGAACGAGCCTCTGTTATGTCAAAGATGTTCCTATAGACATATCTAAACTTTTTATATGGCAGTTCCATCTTGTGGAACTTTGCCATGTTTGGAAGAAAGTGAAGAAGGGTCTCATCTATATCTACAGCAACTCGGTTCATGTTGCTAAATT
>JAKMFK010000202.1 GCA_022425465.1 Bacteroidia bacterium
AAAGGAGTACCTGTCATCCAATCCAAAACACCGTTCATATTCATGGATTTAAAGGACCCTAATTGAGCCATAAAAATGACAATAGCTAATCCATTCACAAAACCAAACATCACTGGTTGTGGAACTAATCGAATAAACTTACCTAGTCGTAAAAATCCAGCTAGCATTTGTATAAATCCAGCGAGTACAACAGTAGCAAAAACGTACTCAACACCATGTGATTTTGCTAACGCTACGATCACAATTGCAATAGCACCTGTTGCGCCTGATATCATACCAGGCCTTCCACCAAATATCGAAGTAATTAAACCCATTGAAAACGCTGCATATAATCCTGTAAGAGGATGAAGACCTGCAACAAAGGCAAAAGCTACAGCTTCTGGCACAAGTGCTAAAGCTACGGTTAACCCAGAGAGCACTTCTGTAGTGTAGTTTACTTTCTGCCTAAAGTCGAACAGATTAAAGAATTTCTTCATGTTTTTCTAAAAGCCTGCAAAAGTATATGAGTTATTAGCATACACACGATGCAATACACATTAATTGTCCAGGAAAATATACTACAACTGAGGCTCTACTAAAATAGTTTCTTCACGATCAACTTTGACCATGCCAGGATGGGCTCCTTTCGGCTTTCGGACATATTTACGATCACAATAAATCACAGCAGCTAAACCCTCACTTTTAGCCTTTGAATAATATGCTGCTAATTTAGCAGCTCGCTCAATTATTGAATCTGAGATAACCTGGTTTCCTGGATTTCGAATAATAACATGACTTCCACTAACATCCTTGGCATGCAACCATTTATCATTCTTTGTCGAATAATTTCGTAGTAGTTCATCATTTTCTCTAGCTCCCTTCCCTATTCTAATCTCAAATCCATCATACACCACAACCCTGTATGGTAATTTTAATGCTTGTTTATCTTGTTTTGAACTTGTAGTCTTTCGTAAATCCTTCAATTCATCGATAAGCTCAAAACGTTCAATCTCCTTTTTTTTATTTTCTAATTCTTCCTGTATAAGTTCTAAATTATCCATTGCAAATTTCAACCTGATCTTCTCATTTTTTCCCTTTGAATATAAACGTGCAGCGTTATCCTGCGGACTTAAATCTTTTTTGAGTTTAATAAGAATATGATCATTACAATCAAAAGCAGGAAGATTAATCTCACTCATTCCCTTTTCAATCTGCCATAAATTCGCCATGATTAAATCTGCTTTATCTTGATACTTTTTTGATGCACTCAATTCTTTAATTTGAACTTGAGCAGATTTTAATCGTTTTAATAATCGCTGATATTCTTTATTTAAAGTATTTAGATGAGTGGATTTAGTTTGATTAAATACCTGATGAGATATATAAAGTCTAGCGAACTGATCACAAGCATAAAGTGTAGAATTGAATTTCGAAATGGTCTCTCCTCTTTTCTCAAAAGACAATTCGTATTTTGAATTAATTTTATTAATGAAAAGATCATTTGTAAGTAGCTGATGATAGAATTCTGTTAACAGCTTTCTCTTTTGGTCAATAGATTGAGCACTAAACCCATTTTCTCTTAGATAGGTTCTCTGGCTAAAATCTAAAAATCGAAGATCATCAATATGTGTATCATCCCGCAACCAAGATAAATTAACATCCTTTGTAGCATTGTCAAGATTAATTTGCTTGCTTTTGATTGGAAAATTCGATTGCCATTCACCCACTTTATAATGGGTTATTTGACTAAATTTTCCATAACCATAAAACCGAAGAATTTCCTGATTATTAAAATAAATGGCAAAACTTCTATCAAAGGAATATGCTCTGACTTCAGTGACTTTACATCCAACTAGAGATTTGAAAATAGGAAGTCTATTCTTTTTTTGTAGCTTTATAATTTCAGGAGTTTGAAAAAAAGATAGACCTTGAAAAAAATTAATTTTCAGAGCGAAATCATCAAACACAAAATTAATTTCTTGTTTTGATGTAGTGAATACATCTTCTAAATCCTTACCTCCTATCTTAGAATGCAATTCATTTGCTAATCGTTCAATAAGAAAGGCATGCATACACGTTTTTTCTTAATATTCACCGTATACATCCGTCAGACATTCACAGCCATCTTCCGTAATTAATATGGTATGTTCAAATTGAGCTGATAACTTGTAGTCTCTAGTTCGAGCTGTCCATCCATCTCCACGATCGACGATGCACTCAGCAACTCCTTCATTTATCATAGGTTCTATCGTGAAAATCATGCCTGGCTTCATTCGTTTACCTGTATTTTTTTGCCCAACATGACTTACTTCTGGTTCTTCGTGAAACTTGATACCCACTCCATGACCACAAAATTGCCATACCACACCATAACCTTTGGATTCCGCAAAACGTTGAATTTCATAACCAATATTACCAAATCTGTTTCCAGGTTTACACTGCTTCACTCCTATTGATAGGCATTCTCGAGTAACATCAATTAGGTTTTGTGCAGATACTGAAACTTTACCAACAGTGTACATCTTGCAGGTGTCTCCAAAATAGCCATTCAAAATGGTTGTAACATCAATGTTTAAAATATCGCCATCTTTTAAAACATAATCGTTAGGCACCCCATGACAAATCACTTCGTTTGGACTAGTACAAATAGCTCCACTGAATGCCGGTGATCCATGAGCCTTATATCCCAAAGTAGCTGACTTAGCTCCATGATCTGTGATGAATTCAAGAGCCTTATCATTTATATATTTAGTAGTATTACCAGCTACTACAAATTGCTCCAAATGTTTAAGCACTTTTGCAGCAAGATGAGATGATTTTCTGATTCCCTCAATTTGTTCGGGAGTTTTTATTTTAATGGCCATAGTAAATGTGATGCAAAGTTAGTACAACTAATGCATTTTAAATTTTGATTGTATTATATAAAAAAATGGCTTAATCAATAGACTAAGCCATTCTTGTTTTTTGATTTCTACTATTTACAAGTTAGCATACTGAGCTTTTACAAAATCACTCAATTCTTTACCTGTCAATAAATTTTGAGATAATTTAGCTAGATTGATAGCTTGCGATAACAATTCAGTCTGCTTATCTCCCTTGGATTTTAATACCTTGGAAGCTAATGGATGGTTAGTATTAACTGCAATAGTGTATTTCTCCGGCATCTGTCCAAACATCTGCATTCCTCCCATGCCGCCCATTTCGCTCATCCTACGTTCCCACTCGCTTCGAGTAATGGTTATAAATGAATCCGATGGACTCATTACTTCTGGATTAATCGTATATTTTTCTTTATCAATAACTCCTTCAAACGCATCTTTGAGTTTGTTGGTGTCATCCTCATTCAATACACTTTCATTCTTTTCGTCTTTATCAATAAGCTTACTTGCTGTTTCGGCATCCACACGTTTAAGTTGAAATTTCTCGTTCTTTTGTTCCAAATTGGATACAAAATGATTATCGATAACTTCGTCTAACAAGAGGACATCATATCCCTTATCCTTGGCCGATTCTATAAAAGAATGTTGTTTTTCAGCATCATTAGTATATAAAGCAACTCGATTACCATCTTTATCCGTTTGATTGGGTTCTATCTTTGCGATATACTCCTCGATTGAATTATACTCCTTATCTGTATTTTGAAGCAAGCATATTTTTTTCGCACGATCATAAAATTTGTCATCTGATAGCATTCCATATTTCACGAATATGCTCATGTTATGCCATTTAGCTTTATAATCTTCAAAGTCTGCTTTGTGAAGCTCAGCTAATTTATCAGCGACTTTTTTACTTATATGACTTGTAATCTTTTTAACTGCCCCATCGGCTTGAAGACTACTTCGACTCACATTCAAAGGAATATCTGGACTATCAATAACACCGTGAAGTAACATCAAATATTCCGGTACGATATCCTCAACATTATCCGTGACATATACTTGATTGCTGTAGAGTTGGATCTTGTTTCGATTGGGATCAATTTCCTTTTTAATCTTCGGAAAGTATAATACTCCTGTTAAATTAAATGGATAATCTACATTCAAGTGAATCCAAAATAATGGAGGTTCACTCATGGGATATAACTTTCCGTAAAAGTCAGTATAGTCCTCATCTTTCAACTCACTTGGATTTTTCTTCCACAATGGAGCTGTTTCATTTATGGTTTTATCATCAAATTCAATAGGTACAGGTAAAAACTTACAATACTTATTCAATAATTCATTGATTTTCCACTGAGTTAAGAAATCCTTACTTTCTTCATTGATGTGAAGAATAATATCCGTCCCACGCTTTTTCCTTTTGCCTTTAGTTATCTTAAAATCAGTACTACCCTCACAAATCCATTTGGCTGGTTCAGCTCCTTCAGCATGACTCAAGGAATTGATTTCTACCTTGTCTGCAACCATAAAACTGGAATAAAAACCCAAACCAAAATGACCAATAATATTAGCGTCTTCTTTTGTATCCTTGAATTTTTCTACAAACTCTTCAGCTCCACTGAATGCAATTTGATTGATGTATTTATCAATTTCGTGTGCCGTCATTCCTATACCAGAATCGCTAATAGTAAGCGTATTTTTCTTATCATCTATTTTAACCGTGATTTTTAGTTCACCTAAATCACCTTTCACTTCGCCTCGTTGACTTAGTACCCTTAGTTTATTAGTCGCATCCGTCGCATTTGAAATTAACTCTCTCAAGAAAATCTCATTATCTGTGTAAAGAAACTTCTTAATAATGGGAAATATATTCTCCGTATTTACTGAAACTTTTCCTTTTTGCATTTGATTTTATTTTTTTATGAGAAATCATCAATAAACAGACCAAACAGAATTACTGACATGGTGGCAGAACATGATATTATGTTTTCCATTAATAGTTGTAAAAAACTTGTAGCTACTTATTTTTGGAGAAGGTTTTAAGTATACCATAGTGAATATCAATAAAAGGCAATACATCTTTATCAGTTTCGTCGCTTTATTCATTTTCACTTTTTTTATGACCTACTATCCATCTGCCAATGATGGTCCTCGTGGTATTCACCAATGGGCTCAAGCTGATCGACTAGCTGTTTGCCTGAGGTACATTGATGGAAAAACATTAAATGACCCAGCCACACTTAGTTTCAAAACACCTGAAGGTGATGTTGGTGTTGAATTTTCAGGATTTCAATATATGCTGGCTCAAATTGTAAGAATTGGCTATCCCGAAAAATGGCTACCCTTTTTATTTAAAATTAGCACCTTTATCCTATTTTTTACAGCTCTATTTTTTTTATCCTTTGAAGTTTTAAAGAAAGAAAAAATACTTCATCGATCAGCTATTTTCGTCGGATTATTAAGTTCTCCTTTACTCATCTATTATGGATATAATTTCTTGCCAGACATACTGGCTTTAGCCCTTTTAATATGGACTTTTTATTTTTATTTTAAGGATTTTGATCGATTCATTTTTGTGATTCTATTTCTAGCTGGATTATCCATGTTTATCAAAACTTCCTCTGGAATCTATCTAATCAGCTTCTATAGTATTTTCTTTTTAAAACAGATTCGAAATATCAATATAAAACTAGTAGCAATAACATTGTTATTTTTATTCATCATCTCATTTATTGCTTATTATGATTACTTTCTTGTAAATCAACGGAATAAAGAATTGTACTCTGTTGTTTTTTTGAGCAGTCCCATACCCGTCACTTCATGGGATGAATTCGTTACTATTTTTGATGTTGCTTCTCGCTTTAAATATGAATATTTTAATAGTATCCAACAATCATTTTTGATAATTCTGACTTTACTTTCAGTTATCAATTTTAAAAAGTCGATCCTAAATAAATCTGACAAAAGGTTATCTATCCTTTTAGTCCTTGGATTATTATCTATAGTTTTACTTTTTGGGGTTCAATACATGAATCATGACTACTACTTTTTAGGTAATTTTATGCCAATTATCCTTTTTATAAGTCTAAAATCTGTCGCCTTTTTTTCAGAATATATTCAGCCCAGAACAAGTATGTTTCTTGCTCTGTGTTTTGCAGTAATATCCTTCTCTCAAGGCAATACTAGATACTTCCAACGTATGTCTGAAGTAGTGAATATAAATGGTCACCCTGAACCCTACCCTTATAAGTGGTTATTACAAGCAAAAGAAAAGTTGAAATCACACCTAAAAAAAGATGAATTGGTTTTTGTCGTTTATGTTCCCGAACCAAATCACTCTTTGGTCTATCTCAGACAAAATGGTGCAACATTCAATGCTGAAGAAATGAGCAGA
>JAKMFK010000220.1 GCA_022425465.1 Bacteroidia bacterium
ATATGCTCATATTAAAAGAAATGCTCGAGGATGCTTTAAAAGAGTTAAAATATACAGATGCTGTTAGTGAAGCTGATTTGATTATGGCTTACTTCGACGGATTTATATCCACTGTAGTCCTCAGAAATGATCAAGATCTTTCATCTCGTTTGCTCCATACCTTGAAGAAGAAGTATGTTTAGATGATTTGTTACTGATTGAATATGTATGAAATTCTTTGTTTAGTTTTATGCATAAAAAAAGCCCATAATGAAGATTATGGGCTTTACTTATAAAATTAATTAGACTTTTAGTCTTTTATTAATTTAGAGGAAATGACTCCTTCTGTAGTCTTTATGTTGAGGATATAGTATCCAGATTGAAGATCAGAAATATTAACGTTAACCACATTATTAGCAGTAATGTTTTTCACTTCTCTTCCTGTGATTTCCATCATTTGAATAGACTGTACATGATACTTTTTATCTACAGAGACAGTAACTTCGTTAGTTGCTGGATTAGGGTAAATAGAAGCTGAATTGCTAGGTAGCTTATCGTTGATAGCAGCTAACTGATCAACAGTATATTCACCGTTGATTACGGCAATTCTAGGACACATATAACCCATGATAGTATCGATGAATGTTCTTCCTTTTTCTGGCCCCATATCTGGGTTGCCAGGAAGAGATGCCATGTGAACCGTGATTCCAGGAGCAACCTCTGCTTTAGCATAAGGAGACTCAGGATCCCACCATTGCCATGGTCCAGATCGGTTGTTGTATAAATCATCTGTGATTGGTCTGATAATTGGGAATAAATGCTCAACATCTTGGTTGATGGTCATTTTATCTCCAGGAGCAGGATAAATGTAATCTACAGTCTTACCGTAGTGTGATCTTGCTTTTTTGTTGTATTCATCATTAGCAGGCATGTTTTTAATTGCATCGTTATTACCAATAGCATTAGCTTTTTGGATGAATAAATTTGCACCTTGTACTTCTACAACATTTCCATTTGTAGTTGGTACAACAACGATACCCTCATTAAATGGAGCGAAAGGATCTCTAACCGCTTGGAAGGTAATCATAGGAGCATCACCAGCTTCTAACCATGATGTGTCAGCCAATGCACCTCCTGCATTAACAACAGCTTGAACGCTGACGTCAGTTGAAGGAGACTGATATAGATTGAAAGCACCTCTTGAACCATCAATCAAACCTACTAGAGCAGTATCAATATATGATTTGTTACTTAATGGATTCAAGAACTTAGTGAGTTCCATTTCACTGTATTTGTCAAGAGTCGAGTATCCTAGAGCAACATAAGCTCCTGTACCCTCACCATATAAGGTAATTTGACTAGCATCCATACCATAAGTATTAGAACCAGCAGCTTCAGTTCGGATTGCTGCTACTGATTGTTTAACGTCATGAATAGCTCTATATACTGCGTTGAGTAGTTGACCTTTACGTTCTTCCTCAGTTCCAGCTAATGGGTTCCATCCACCACGGTATGCTACAGATACTGCTACGTATCCTCTTTTAGCCCACTCAGTACATAAAACAATAGCCGAACTATCTGTTTTTACACCACATGGTGAACCATTAATTACTGGGGGTAAAAAGTTACCTGTATGTAGATATAGAATAACTGGTCTGTCAGTTTTTGAATCTACATCAGCTTTTGCACGATAAACGTCCATCTTTAGATCAGTAACTTTGATTTTAGATGAAGGATCTCTTGGATCATAGTAAGCAGCTGGTATTGGTTGACCAGTGAAGAGAGCAGTTTTGATAGCTGTAATGTCTGCAACAGCTTGTGCTGGATCTGACCGATCAGAAGTTAAAAAATCAATGTTTGTTGCGTATTTAACATCGCTGGTGACTTCAATATCAGCATCCATATAAATGGGATCAATGTATCTTTTTTGAGCTAGTGATATACTAGCAATAAAAGAAAATAAAAGGGTAAAAATTAAGTATTGTTTTTTCATTTTTTAATAATATTAGTAATTGCAAGATATAGATTTAATTTTTAATGTTTAATTTTTTGTAAACTTCAAGTCGGTTTGAACCGAGAAATAAATGAGTCTACCAACATATGGACCACCATAAACTTGGTAGTTTAAATTATTGAATACAGAGCGTTGTGTATTTTCATTCTCTGCATCAAACAAAGGCATTAAACCAAGAACATTTGAAGCTCCAAGTTTAAAGGTTGTCTTGAGTGACGGTACTTGATAATTGATTTGTAAATCAAGCATATCGTATGTAGGGACAGTCCCCGTGAACTGTGGAGATCCCTCAAAAATAAATCCTTCGATCCATTTGTAATTTAAACCAAATCCAAAGTGCTCACCTTTTAGATAGGGGAGCTTTAGTTTCTCTCCAGAAAAACTAATGTTAAATTTATGTTCAGGGGTATTGAACGCTGGTATAATAGGATCGTCACTTCCTTTTTTGTTGAGTTGGTTCCATGAATAGTTGCCTCCTAAGGCGTATTTTTTGAAGTAATAGTTTAATCCTATTG
>JAKMFK010000244.1 GCA_022425465.1 Bacteroidia bacterium
TGATTTTAGTAGTATTGGTCCAACCATAGACGAGCGAATGAAACCCGATATTTCGGCTCCAGGAGTGAGTGTTGCTAGTAGTGTATCATCTTTTACAGATCGAAATTATGATTTGCTGTTGAACGCAAGTTTTGAAGGCAAAAATTATCCATTCTCTCGATTTTCAGGGACAAGCATGAGTAGTCCAGTTGTTGCGGGTGTAGTTGCATTAATGTTGCAGGCAAATCCACGATTGGATTATACTGAGGTAAAAGAAATTTTAAAATTAACTGCACGTCAAGATCAACATACTGGAATCATTTCCGATTCGGGAAGTACCCAATGGGGTTATGGAAAAATAGAAGCTTTTCAAGCGGTGAAATTAGCCGAATCTTGGGTAGATGAGTCCTGTTGTTTGGGTAAACTTTTCCCAAATCCCGCAAATGATAGGGTATACCTTTCAAACGACTCTGTTGAAGTGGCTCGAATGTTCTCAATGGAGGGTCAATTTTTAGGAGAGTTTGAAATCAGTAGGGACAAGGGAATAGACTTATCGGGGCATGTTCCTGGAATGTATTTAATCGTATTGGATTCGGGCCAAAGCCAACTGTTGTTGGTCAATCATTAATTTTTATGATGTCTATATAAAAAGACTTTTATCTTTATTTTTAGGATATGGTCTAATTTTGAACTGATGTTAAATATTTCACTTATTCAAATTCAATATTTGATTGCTCTTGATGAGCATCGAAATTTCATAAAAGCTGCTGAAGCTTGTTTTGTAACTCAACCTACGTTGAGCATGCAAATGAAAAAATTAGAAGATGAATTAGGAGTCTTAATTTTTGACCGAAGTAAGCAACCCATTGTTCCTACTTCTATTGGTGAAAAAATCATTCGTCAAGCCAGAACAATATTTAGAGAGACTGGACAAATTGAAAATATCTTAAGTGATTTTACAGGAGATATTTCTGGAAGTTTAAAGATTGGTGTTTTGCCTACTATAGCTAATGCACTCATTCCAAAATTAATCCGGGCAGTTTCGGATAGTCACCCTGACTTGAAGTTGACTATTAAAGAAGGGTTGACCCATGAGATTACAGAAGACTTGGAACACGATAGATTAGATGTGGGCATTGTTTCGACTCCTGTTAAGCATAATGGGCTGGTTGAAAGGAATTTGTATAATGAAAAATTTAGAATTTATGCTCATCCAAACCATCCCAGTTTTTCAAAAAAGGCATGGGAAGCAACCGACTTGTTGGAAGATAAATTGTGGTTGCTTTCTGAAGGGAATTGCTTTAGAGTACAGACCATTAACCTATGCTCACTTCCAGATGAAAAATTAAATCATCTCGCCTTAACGTATGAGAGTGGAAGTTTACAAACCCTAAAGAAAATTGTTGATTTTGAGGGAGGAGCTACCATCATTCCAGAGTGGGAAGCCAGTGAGTTGGACGATAATTCTTTGGATAATCTCAGGGCGTTTAGAGCAGATGACGCAGGAAGAGCTGTTGGATTAATCTATACCAAATTCTATGCAAAAGATAAGGTGATTAACCGACTAGAAGAAATGATTGTCAATTGTCTTCCTCGTTATGTTGCCGAGAACAAGGACCTAAAGATTATCGAATCTTAGCATTTAAAGTCCCATTAATAAATCCATAGGATCTTTGCCCATGAGCATGGTTTCTGGATTTTCGAGGTAATTTTTAACACTAACCAAGAAACCAACAGATTCTTTACCATCTATAATTCGGTGGTCATAGCTCAGAGCAACATACATCACTGGGCGAGCCACAATGTTTCCTTTTTCTACAACCGGTCTCTCAACGATGTTGTGCATTCCAAGAATAGCACTTTGAGGAGGGTTGATAATGGGTGTACTGAGCATACTTCCGAAAACTCCACCGTTTGTGATGGTAAATGTACCACCTGTCATTTCGGGGATGGATAGTTTACCGTCTCGAGCTTTAATGGCCAATCTTTTTACTTCACTTTCAATTTCCCATAAGGTCATGTTCTCCACATTTCTCATGACTGGAACCATCAATCCTTTTGGACTACTAACAGCTATCGAAACATCCACGAAATCGTTCATGACCATTTCTTCACCATCAATAAATGCATTGACTTTTGGGAATTTTTGCAAGCTTAAAGCACAAGCACGTGTAAAGAAACTCATGAAGCCAAGATTAACTCCATGCATTTCTTTGAATTTTTCTTTGTACTTCGCTCTGGTATCAAATATAGGTTGCATGTTTACCTCGTTAAACGTGGTAAGCATGGCGGTTTCATTTTTTGCAGACACTAATCTTCGAGCAACTGTTTTTCGGAGGTTACTCATTTTTTCACGATGTTGTTCACGACTAGGTTCAGTAGACACACCATAGTTAGTATCGGCTTTGGCTAAAATGGCATCGTATTTTGTGATTCTACCATCCTTGCCTGTTCCAGTTACAGCCTGAGGAGAAATGCCCTTTTCTGCAAGTATCTTATTAGCCGCCGGACTTGGAGTGCCCGTTGCGTAATTGGATGCCGTACTTTTTTCGACTACTTCTGCCTTTGGTGCAGGTTCTTCTTTTTGGGATGTGGTTTCTTTGGGTGCAGATGCCGCTTTTTCAGCTGGTGGTTCAGCACTAGTGTCAATAGAGGCAACTACTGCTCCAATTTCTACATCCTCACCTTCTTCAACTATAATCTTGAGTATGCCAGCTTGTTCAGCATTTAATTCGACAGTAGCTTTGTCACTTTCCAGTTCTGCTACTGCCTCATCCATTTCAACATAATCTCCATCTTCTTTCAACCAGCTAGCAATCGTAACCTGGGTTATTGATTCACCAACAGATGGTATTTTTAACTCTACTGACATTTAGTTATTATAATAGATCATCAAAGGTAAAACAGATTTTCAACTTAAGAGGTCCATTCTGTGAGATTTTATATCAAGATTATTAATTTATTTTTTAGCATTCCTCCAAAGCACCATTTTACCCGAAGTTCAAATTGAAATCTATGATGACCATGGTGTTGGATAACTAAATCCATATGTATATTCGTGTGTTCTTGTAAGAGGAGTTATAGAATCAATGAGTGTTCAATCATGCATAAAAGCATTAATCCAAAATCTTCCAGGTGATACTGCTGTAATTTCACCGGGGAGTAGGAATGCTCCTATACTTTTTGCATTAAATCATTTAAAAATAAACTGCTATTCGATTATCGATGAACGCAGTGCTGGTTTCATGGCATTGGGGATGGCGAAACATACTCGTCAACCTGTCATATTGAATTGTACTAGTGGCACGGCATCTCTTAACTATTACCCTGCCATTGCTGAGGCTTTTTATGCAAGAGTACCTTTGATTGTAATTACTGCAGATCGACCACCTGAGCAGATTGATGCTTGGGATGGGCAAGCTATTCGCCAGAAAAATGTCTACAGAAACCATATTCGTGGCGAGTTTCAAACACCCGATTCTTTTGATGATGAGTCGGCATTTACAGCCATAGCTCAACAGGTGGTGAAGTGTTTACAATCTGAAATACCAGGACCCTTTCATATCAATGTTCCAATCAGAGAACCATTTTATGATATGAGTCCTTCTGATACCTCCTCCAATACAGAAGTTAATTTTCCATCAGTTTCAAAAATAGATTTTAGCTTGAGTTCAATAGCTGCAAGGGCTAATGTATCTTTTGATCACAAAAAAGTGCTTGTTTTTAATGGGATGGATGATGGGGAAGGGATTACAATAACTTCTGACAAAGCTGTTATTCTCTCCGATATCACTTCTTCAAAACAGAGCAATGTATCCTTCTGGGATGCCATGTTATTTTCATCATTGTCAAAACAAGGTGGCATGGATGCTTTGAAAGTATTATCCCCCGATATTTTGATTACTACAGGTACAACAACCGTTTCCAAAGGGCTAAAACACTTGTTGAAGATACATAAACCAGAGGCTCATTTTCATATCACCAATTATGATGAAGTAGGGGATATGTTTGGAAGCCAACCTCAGTTATTAAATCCTTCAGAGATTCAATCTTCTCTATCTGATAGTGCCATATCAATTGAAGGAAGCTATCTTACGGCATGGAAAAATATGACGGTGTTATTTCAGTCGAAATTCAGTCAATTGGATTGGTTGGGATATCACGAGTTTTCAATTGTAAATTTTATTCTTGAGAAATTAAAGTCAGGAACAATTTTACATCTCAGCAATTCGATGCCAGTGAGGTATGCCTCGTTTTTGATGAATGATAAACGTGCGGATAATACGGTATTTGCCAATCGAGGAACTAGCGGAATAGATGGATGTACGAGTACAGCTTTGGGCAATGCACTAGTTACCGATAAAAATGTGCTGCTGATAACTGGTGATCTTGCTTTTTTTTATGATATAAATGCATTTTTTAATCAACATTTGCCTCAAAATTTGAAAGTCATCATACTGAATAATCGTGGTGGTGGAATTTTTAACCTGATTAAAGGTCCAGAAAATATCGGTGAATCGAGAAAACTCCAAAGCACGCCTCACTTTTTAAACGCTTCTGCATTATGTACTCATTTTGGGATAACTCATTTTGCAGCAAAAGATATTGGTAGTTTTAGAAGTTGCTATTACCAATTTGAAGCGTATAAGGGTGCTGCTGTGTTAGAATTGACTACACGAGAAGAGGAAAACCAAAAAGCGTTTGATGAGTTTATGAATTTATAAATTCTATTACTTGTTTTTTTACTTATTCGAGTGGTTAAGTTGTTAAGTTGAATTTAATTTGCACCATGTCAGTAGAAACCTCCGCATTAAAGAGAACAAAGTTGTACAATAAGCATACGAATTTAGGGGCTAAAATGGTTCCTTTTGCTGGGTATGAAATGCCAGTTCAATATACGGGTTTAGCTCAAGAACATCATGCAGTTAGAAATGGTGTTGGGGTATTTGATGTAAGTCATATGGGTGAATTTGGTGTTAAAGGTAAAGATGCTGAAGCTCTCATATCTTGGATATGTTCCAACAGTATAACCAAAATGGTAGATATGCAAGCTCAATATAATTGCATGCCTAATAATCAAGGAGGTATTATAGATGATTTGATTGTTTATCGGTGGAATCAACATGAATATACATTGGTTGTAAATGCAAGCAATATTTCAAAGGATTGGGATTGGATCATGGAACAAAAGACCGCTAAAGGTTTTGATTGTGAGTTGGAAGATATGTCAGACGATATTTCACTCATTGCGGTTCAAGGTCCCAATGCTGTTCATGTTTTGCAGAAATTAACCTTTATTGATCTCAGTGCAATTAAATTTTATCACTTTGATGCTGGAAGTTTTGGTGGTAGTGATGATGTTGTAATCAGTAACACGGGTTATACAGGATCTGGTGGTTTCGAATTGTATGTTTGGAATCATGAAGCTGAAATGATATGGGATGCCATCATGAGTGCTGGAGAGGAATTTGATATT
>JAKMFK010000286.1 GCA_022425465.1 Bacteroidia bacterium
ATCAGAAAGATAAAGCTCTCAAAAAGACAATTGATGAAATCAAAAAACTATCCAAAGAGGGGCCAGTTATATTTTTAAAGGATAAATTAACTTGGCGTGTTTCTACTTTTCAATCTGAAGGAACAGAAATTTGGATGTTAGACTCTATCTTTAATCGGTTTTCTAAGGATGTCCATATTGATATAACAGCAACATTTATTTCATCCTATGAGTCCAATAATGTCATTGGGTATGTTGAGGGCTATCAAAATCCGGATAGTTTTATCATTTTGTGTGGTCATTATGATCATTTAGGCAAAATGGGTGACGCTATATTTTGTGGAGCAAACGATAATGCAAGCGGAATAGCCATGTTGTTAGATTTGGCATCATATTTTTCTGAACATCCGCAAAAATATAGTATTGCTTTTATCGCTTTTGGTGGAGAAGAATTAGGACTACTTGGGTCTTTAAATTATGTCAAAAAACCATTAATCCCGTTGACTAAAACAAGATTTGTTTTTAATATGGATCTTATGGGTGATGGAAGCAAAGGAGCAACAATTGTTAACGGCAAGATATATAAATCGTATTTTGATCAGTTGATTGATATTAATGCTAAGGAAGGTTTTTTACCAACTATTCGCTCTAGAGGAAAAGCAGCAAACAGTGATCATTATTTCTTTTCTGAAGCGGGTGTTCCATCTTTTTTTATGTATTTAATGGGAGATTACGAATTTTACCATATTCCTCAGGACAATGCAAGTAATTTAAAATTGGGAAATTATTATAGCAAGAGTTTTTCATTAATTAAGGATTTTATCATTTGTCTTAACTAATTAATTAGGCTTTAAGAATAAGTTTTTAAATCTTTGTACATTTAATGAGAATAACTACCAATACCAATATTATGAAAAATATTTATTTGACATTAGTACCAGCGTTTTTGTTGTTGCTTTTTTCTTGTGGAGCTAAAAATACGGAAAACTTCACTTCTGATGGGGGAAAAGTCGATGCCAGTACTTTCCAGTCAAAAATGGAGACGGAGAATAACCACATTTTATTGGACGTAAGAAGTCCTGAAGAATTTGCCACAAACCATATTAAGGGAGCTGTAAACATAAATGTTAATTCTTCAGAGTTTGAGGATAAAGTTAAGTTGCTAGATAAGTCTAATACGATATTAGTTTATTGCAAATCAGGTGGCAGAAGTTCAAATGCATTCAGTTCAATACAGAATTTAGGATATAATGTATATGAATTATCAGGTGGCTTGTTAAAATGGCAATCTGCTGGTTTTCCAGTAGAAGTTTCAAAAAACAAAAGCAATACGGGATACACCTTAAAAACATATAATGATGCTATTTATGCAAACAGTCTGACTTTGGTAGATTTTTATGCCACTTGGTGTGGTCCATGTAAAATGATGGCACCACATATTGAGTCTTTGAAGGCTAAATATGGTGATAAGATTGCAATAGTCAAAGTAGATACAGACAAGAGTATGGAGGTTTCAAAACATTTTAAAATTAGTGCAATCCCTCTCATTAAAATTTACAAAGATGGCCAGGAGGTATATAATAAGATTGGTTACCACTCTGAGGAGGAGTTAGAGGCAGCTTTTTCCTCACACCTATAAGAGTTAAGGCTTATCTTCTTTGAAGTTTTCCCATCCTTGCGCTTCTAGAGGTACGACATTGCCCGACTTTGTAATTAATTCCTTTCCTTCGTGTGGAGCAGTGCAGTATCCGATAATTGTAACATCCATCGAGTTTTTGATTTTGTCATAATTTGATTGAGGTATTGTAAACAACAACTCGTAATCTTCACCACCATTCATTGCACATGTAGTGGGTGATAAATTAAATTCAAGAGCTGTGTCATAGGTAAGCTGATCAATTGGGATTTTATCTTCATAAATTTTTACACCAATTTTCGATTGTTTACAAAGGTGAAATAGCTCACTTGATAAACCATCTGAAATGTCAATCATTGAGTTTGGAATAACATTAAGTTTTTCAAGTAAATCTACTATATCTTTTCGAGCTTCAGGTCTGAGTTGTCTGCCTACGATGTAGTCCTTGCCTTCTAAATCAGGTTGCATTTCTTTAGACTCAAGATAAACTTGTTTTTCACGCTCTAAAATTTGCAAACCCATGTATGCACCCCCTAAATCACCTGAAACACAAATTAGATCCCCTTCTTTTGCTCCAGATCTTTTAACGATTGCTTTTTTATTTGCATATCCAATTGCTGTCACAGAAATAGCTATACCTGTTACAGAACTGCTGGTGTCTCCACCTATAAGTTGCACATCGTATTTTTCACATGCAGCCCTCATACCCACATAAAGTTCTTCAACGGCTTGAAGCGTGTATTTGCTTGACAAAGCAATAGAAACTAGAATCTGCTTGGGTTTTGCATTCATAGCACAGATATCACTTATACTAGAAGATATGGCCTTATAACCAATGTGTACAAGAGGAGAATACATGATATCAAAGTGAATATTTTCAATTAACATATCAGTACTTATAACTTGAAGTTTTCCTTTTGGATCAACTATAGCTGCATCGTCGCCAATACCGAGAATAGTTTCACTTTTTGTAATGGTGAATGGCTCAGTTAAGTGATCGATTAATTTAAATTCACCTAATGAGCTTATAGGAGTTTTATCTTTATGTTCAAACATAATTTCTTGCAAAGGTCTTTCGTTTCTATTAATTTGGGCATGAAATGAAAAATTTCTTTGACTCGTTTACTCAATTGATATTTCCAAATTTATGTATTTGTTGTAATGGCCACTTGAGCAATCAAGAAAAACACCTATGTGATTTGTGTGTATAATTTGCCATTATTTGAGTTTAATAAGCTAAAAAACAACACTTTAAGAAAAAGGTTTTGGGGTATTCTGCCGCTAGATGATTGCTTTGCATACTTAATCTTTGAGAATAATAACGAGGTGCAAAAAATTATACATGAAATCAAGTATAATAGAAACAAAGAGTTGTGTTACACTATGGATATAGCACTTGGACATTTAATTTTATCATTAGGGAAAGTAGCGAATATTGATTTTATTATTCCTGTATCACTACATAAAAATCGAGAACACCAAAGAGGTTTTAATCAAGCAGAAAAATTAGCTAATGGAGTTTCGAGTATCACCAATGTGCCCGTCCTAATTGATGGAGTCAACAGGGTGGTAGACAACAAGTCTCAAACCAAAAAAAATCGTTCAGAAAGAGATAAGAATACGGAGAATATTTTTGTGATAACAAACTCTCAAGTATTACAAGGAAAACACGTATTGTTGTTAGATGATGTAATAACAACTGGAGCTACTATATGTAGTTGCGGTCAATCTTTATTGACGGTTAAAAACCTGAGATTAAGCGTTGCAGCTTTGGCAACCACTATTTAATTATGATTTTTTTAGAGAAAAAACCATCGGTGTATATCATATAAACGCCACTAGGAAATTCTTTTATGCTGATGATTTTTTTAGTTTTGGATTCAACTTTGAACTCAATCATATTTTGTCCAATAGAGTTTATCATTGAAAAATTTATTGGTTCATGACTAGAGTTTATAAAATTCAATTTACTATTTGCTGGGTTGGGTCCTATTGATAGTTTATCATTGATATTATTTTTACTAACATTATTAATAATACCCGCTGTCTCCTCAATTTTAGAACAAACAGTGTTGGTCACTAATGGTTCCTCAAATAAACCATCTGCATGAGAGAAGTATATTAGAGCTGTATTACAAATTTCTTGACCAACATTTAATGTGCCTGGAAGAGTATGTATAGTGTAATCTGCAAATGCTTTAGATGATTCTTCATTTACACTATTTGATGCAAGATTAATATTTTTCCAACGTGTAATTAATTTAGCAACGTATTCTCCATTTATATTTTTAGAATACTCGTAGGTTGTTATTGGTTTAGATTCTGAGTGACTAGTTACAACCTTTATCCCCTGTTGACTTACAATTATATTAGGGTCTAGTTCGTCAACTAGCGTGATTCCTACAACTTCCTTTTCTGAAGTGTTTTGTATTCCTATTTTGTACTGTAGGTTGTGTTCATTCGGGCTTATACTTTTACCATTAATACAATACTTTTCGTTAGGAGTTGTTTGACCCTCTTCATACTCTAATTCAGCAGAATTATTAGATAAATCTTGATCAACATATTTATCTAGGTTGATGAATGATTTTATGATTAAGTCTTCTGATTCAACAACATTATAATTAATTTCAAAGGAAAAAGATTCTTTAACACTTAAATCGATAGTATATGTTATCACATTATTGTTTAAGTTTTGGTATGGAATTTGACTTGAGACAAATTCAAGGCTTTGACCTAAATTAATCTTTAATTCAGCATTAGTGATAGGTTGACTTCCTATGTTATCTATAGTAATATTAAGTGTTTTTAGGTCACCTATACGGGCACTTAAACTTTGTTTGTCAGATAAAGATATGGCAACATCTGAAACCCCAACTTTCTGGTTAACTCCTAGAGCTGTTCCGTAGTATGTTTTATTTTCGTCGGCCTGAATTATGACATCAGGACACGTAGGAACATAGTATTGATATTCTTCTGCATTTAGCGTATGAGTTTTATTATTGACTTGGAGGTATAACTGTCCACTGTTATCAGTTTGAAAATGCATATTGATATCATTGACCTTAATTGGATAGTTTGACAGCCAAGATTCATTAGCATCTTTTTCACAATTTGAATTTTTATCTTCAAACACTCTTGCAGTTATCTGGGCCCTATCAGTAAATACCTCGCCAATGTAGTTTAACTTGGAATTGTCAGTAAAGTCACCTGACAATATCACACTCTCTTTCCATGAGTATAGGCGTTCTATACTACTTAGATTTAGTTTAGTCGGTTGCCATTTTTTATCAGTATAAATAAGTAAATTATAGCTTTCTTTAATGATTGTATCAGTAAATTTACCTAAAGCAAATAGGTTGTTATTTAACTCCGCAAACTGCTCTACTTCTTCGATGTTAATATTGTTTAGTCCTGTTGAAATATCTTGCCATATACCATCTCTGTTAATTTTAAACTTTGAAGTTGTGAAGTCAGACTTACCATAAATAACCACCTCATCATTAAAATGTCCAAGAGTTATATTTTCTCCTAAAAATGGCGGATAATTGGCTGGTTTCCATGAAGACCCATCCCAAGTTGCTAGTGAAATGTGCGGAGATGACGGGCTTGAAAAATTGCCAGTAGCATAAAGCATATTATCGTGATACACAGCACTATTAAATGTTTCATCATCGGATTTTTTTGTGATTGAATTACCTTCTGGCACCCAATTACCATCACTTAAACTTAATATATTATTAAGGACTCCATTTGTAGAGAATTTACCTAGGCATTTAACCTCATTATCTTCAATAAAAAATTGTTTTAATGAAGTCGCATTATTTATTGTAGAATTAGAAATATCTGTCCAATTGTTATCACTCCATTCAAATATTAAGTTTTTGTCTGTTGGATTGCTCCTATTATCATACCCAACGGCTAAGAAAATTTTGTCATTTAAAGACAACAAATCAATAATTTTAAATTCACCATCGGTTTTTATTCCCGTTTTTGGGATGTCTGGTGTAGTTATTTTATTCCAAAAATGACCATTCCATATTTGCAACTCAACATTACCATCCCTGTCATCGTAAGCCACTACCACACCACCATTATATTCTGCTATTTTATCAGGTGCTGAAGGTAAACCAAGACCCATTGGGCTTAGTATTTGACTAAATAAGAGTTGCCCACTTAATAGAAATATGATATTTAGTATTAATCTAGTCATTCTTAAAAATTTTAATGTTAGAGATTAGATTAACACCGTATGAATAAGGCCTCGTTTTTAATGCAGATGTTTTAGAATTAGTTAGCGAGTTTATATTAATTGAATAACTTGGTTCAAGTCCAATATTAAACCTTGGCTTATTTAAGTATAATCCAGATTTAATAGTTGTAGCTATATTGTGGTTGTTAAATTTCAAATCTGTTAAATCTTCTAACTGCAAGTTTAAAAAATTGCCTTTCTTACCATCCAATTTTGTTAAAGATAATAAAGACACGCCAAATTGTGACCGTATTTCAAAGTTACTAGAAATCGATTGTTTGTAGCCAAAATTTAGAGGGATCTCAATAAAATGATACAAATTTGACCCAACGTGGTTTACATCAACA
>JAKMFK010000022.1 GCA_022425465.1 Bacteroidia bacterium
TGGCTCAATGGCCTGATGTCTAAGAATATCTGCTCTTCCATCCCAAAAGAATCCATCAATGTGCCACATTAAATTGAAAATAGCCATTGAATTGCGTTTCCCAAGGGTACCTTTCACCCCAACACTATATTGATTATTGTTATCTGTGAATGCATTTGCTTGATTATGGCATGAATTACAGCTTTGGGAACTATCAGAACTCAAGATAGGATCATAAAAAAGCATTCTCCCCAATTCTACTCCTTCTTGTGTTAGAGGGTTGTCGCTAGGTATTCTTGGTGGTGGAAGGAGTGTTTTGTTGTAATCAAATGTGTATGGTGTAGTTTGAAAAGGATTTTGAGGAATCTCGTTAATAACATCCTTACACGAAATGAGGGTTAAAATGATAAATGATATGAAGGAGATTTTTTTCATATAATGCTATAAGTTCTCAATGCTAGAAAGAGAGAACACATCGTTCATATTGCTAAATAGTTTTTGAGTAACGGAATCAGTTACCTTGTGTGTGCTGCGTCCATCAATCTCAATACTGTAATTATTTGGATTTATAAATACTTCCTCGACATCATAAGACAATAAAGCATGAAGAGCATCGTCCCCTTTTGTAAATTCGTAGGGTAGTTCAATATCAACCTTGTTCATAGCACCCGCAAGATGGAATATAAAACTTTCATTATCAGCTGTTGTTTTTCCTTCCATCGCTGTAAAGATATATCCACCCTGCCAATTCCAATGTAGCGAGTTATTTATTGGTGACAAGGGATGGTCAGAGGCATATTGATTTGGATTACCATGATTTGTAGTGGAATCCAAACCTATAGAGAATCCAATCCCTTTGTAGGTTCCCTCAGGAATATTTGTTAGCTTAAAGTTGGTATTCGAAGATCTAACATCAACGTAAAGATATTGATTGTCTAATGCTATTCTAAATTCATTCTCATCAATTAAATAAAAGTTGGACAACAAATAGGCGAACCTACTGAATTGTGTAGATTCATCACTAGGTAATGTATATTCTTGATTAAGTTCAAAATCTGAAGTATTAAATACGTGTTTGATAGTTATGTCCATTGTTGAAACCTCATTTTTTACAGGTGGGTCTGGCTTACAGCCCATTGTTGATATTATTATCCAGCAAGTAGTGAGAATGAAAATAATTTGTTTCATAATGTATATTTTAAATAAGCATAAATAGTGCCATGATCAACATTATCCCATTTTCAATGATAGTAACATAACTCATAGGCAGATTAAACACAGTCCCGAGACAAGCACATTGAATATTTGTTTTCTGGATAACAGACCTCGAGACACCAATCATCCCTACGAACATAATGATTAGAGTTATTAAATTTGTTATTGCACTGTCATAAAAGAAGACATATGCGAGTCCTAATCCTAATTCAATAAATGGGTAGGCATGTCCGTACCATTTTATTTTCGAGGCTATGATGTCATAGGACTGATATGCTTTTGCAAAAGCAGGAATATCCAGTAACTTGAAAAATGAAAATATTAGAAAGAATCCAGCCATAAAATTACCCATCCATGTTTCCCACAAGAAAATGCCAGAGTTAAATTCAATAGCTAAAGTTACCGTAAGAAGGTAAAAAACAATAAGAATTAGAGGTCTATAGGGACTAGAAAAAAAGTTCTTTTTGGGTGGAGTTAGACTATAGTCACCGATTTCAGTTAGTAAGCTTTGAATTTCACTTTTTTGGGGTATGTCATTCCCCTCAAGTAGAGTTGACCCACTATCTTTATGAATAGTAATTTTATCTAGTGAAGTATTCGTATAAAGTTGTTTTTCAATTTTGCTCACACAACTCATGCAAGAAATCCCCGAAATTGTAAATTCCACTTTTTTCATTTTTTTGACGATTTAATTCTCCAGCGAAACCCACCATAGATTATTCTCCCAAAAATGGGTCCCCAAACCAATCCAGCATCAAAGTTTTTTGAAAAAGGATTGAAGGCATTTTGTATGGGGTTTTGCTGTCTGTAATTTAATAAATTTTCGGCCCCAATGTATACCTCAAATTCTTTACGAAATAGTTTACTAACTTGTGCATTAAGTAAAATAAAGTTTGGAGCATATCTGTCTTCAACTTGCATAATGTTATTTACATCAAATAGGGTGTCCTTACCACCTGCAATACGCTGGGGGCCATACCACGTAAGTGTGGTGTTAAATTGCCAATCGTTTCGTGTTCCTTGAGTGAAGTTAATAAAAGAACGATGTTTTGATATAAATGGTTTTTGTCTCGTTGTGAAGTTGGATGCATTGAATTCATTTTGATACTTAGATTTAACATCAAACATTCGATATGCAATTCGAAGTGTTGTTCTTCGGGCTGGTTCTAGGTCTAACTGGGTCTGAAAACTATTTGCAATAGTTCCATTTTTTACATTATAAAAATAGGCCTTTCCTGCATTCTCTCGATCCATAATTACTTCATTTTTGAAAGTAGTGTTGAAGAAATCAAATCCGATGGTTGAGGGTATATATGTAAGTCGAAATTGATGTTCAAAGCTTATTCCTGAATTTAATGCGTACTCTTGTTCTAATCCGTAGGCAAGTTGTGGGTTGCTCATTTTAAATTCGAGCTCTCTACCCGAAGCAAACAGCATTTGGTTCTGAGCCAAAGGGTTACTAGTTCTTCTTCCAAGTCCACTTGAGATTCGTATTGATGTTTTATCATCGTTGAATCGATATTTCCCATGCAACCTTGGTGTGACGGAGAGACCATAAATGCTATTATAGTCTGATCGAATTCCACCTACTAGGCTGAAGGTTTCTCTTGGTTTGTATGTGTATTCAAAAAATAGTCCAGTAACTGCTTCTGTCCGTTCAAATCGAAAACCGTCATAAGTTTCTTGAGTTTCATCTATTAACAATGAAACACCTGTTTGAAATTGGTGAAAACTATTACCAATAATGCTTTGGTAGAGTAGATTTACATACCCTTGATTTGTTTGAGCAATGTACTGTTTCTGATTTTCATTAGATCCATAGGTGCTGGTCATTTCAGAGTGATTTAAGTTGTATTGTGACCCAAAACTTCGGTATTCGTATTTTTTAGATGCTTTCCCAAGTTTTGCAAAGAAATCCATAACCTCAGTATCAATCCCAATTTGGTATGAGTTCAAGTTTGAATTTGATTGTCCAGCTTTTTGATGACTGGTGTGGTAGCTAGCATTTGCCGTGCCCTCAAAACCATTTTTGTTAAAGAACTGCCAACGATTCATGATTTTGAAATCTTCAGTAATTGGCATGTCTAAAAAACCATCGTTGTTATTATCGAATTCTAGAGATCGATTTCCATAACGCACTAATAGTGAAGATGCAATGTTTTTTGTAATATCCTTTGTATACATAAAATCTGTTTCAAACCGCCCACCTGAGCTAGCAAATTGGTCCAAAATAAATTTTTTAGACCCAAAGGGTTTCTTTAACTCTACATTAATCTGGCCAGCAATACTTTCATGGCCATTTACCACACTACCAGCACCCTTCGTTATTTGAATTCCATCTACCCATGCAGCAGGTATGTGAGATAAACCATAGTATGAATTGAGGGTTCTAACGGATGGCATATATTCTCTGCCAATTAGAGTGTAAAAACCGTCAAGACCAAGCATTTTAATTTGCTTTGTTCCTGTAACAGCATCACTAAAACTAACGTCGATGGCAGGGGCATTTTCAAAACTCTCAGATAGGTTGCAACAGGCTGCTTTTTGAAATTCTCGCTCCCCAAGTAAGATCGTTGTTCTAGGACTTAGTTTGGAAAGCCCATAAGAAATCCGCTTTGCGATGACAATTGCCGTTTTTAAATCATTTTGTTCCTTTAAAACAAGTAGATAATTGGAGTCTATCTTGTTGATGAGGATGGTGTCTGATTTGTATGAAGCAAATGACGCAACTAGTTTGTCATTGTCTCCATTTTTAATTATGAATTGACCTTTGTTATTTGTGAAAACACCAGAAGACTTACCACTCCAGTGAACAAACGCTCCATCTAAGGGGATTTCTCCTCTAGATGATATAAAAATAACTTTTCCTTTTATTCCTTGAACTTCTTGCTGAGCATATAAGTTTATACCAATCAGCATGAAGAACATTATTGTTATGTATTTCATGTGTATTTTATTTTAGTTAGCAAATAGAGTTTTAAAATAAACCTTTAGCTAACATAAAAATACTTGGAAAATACTAGGGTGTCGATGATTATTGAGGTAGGTTAAGGGGTTTAAATTATACCCATTAGATAAGTGAGATAGTGGGAGTAAATATTTAGGAAGTTTCGTTAAAAAACTTATAGGTAATTCAATTGATTTTTGTAAAGTGAAGTCAATTTGATTAGGGGGTAAAATTATTAAAGTGACATCATCACAGTTATCTTGATCCATAGTTGAGTGACAAGAGGTTGGATTAAAATCTTGTGAACAGCACACTTCATAATCTGTAACGCAGCAAGCATCAATTACCATGCTAAATCCAATACTAGGGAATAGCAGTATTAAAGAAAATAATATGGCAGTCAATGATTTCACTTATGCAAAATTAAGTTATAAATTGAAAATTATTTTAAGGTTAGATTTAATTATTTTAAAACTTGTATGAGAATCCAACTCCAAGTAGTCTTTTGAATTGGGTACGAGGACCTGAACCAATGATTGTATTGCCCTCATATAATGGAACAGCTACGTCATTATCATGA
The DNA here is from genome assembly GCA_022425465.1 of Bacteroidia bacterium. GTDB lineage: Bacteria > Bacteroidota > Bacteroidia > NS11-12g > UBA9320 > UBA9320. The sequence goes on from JAKMFK010000022.1 coordinate 4,722, forward strand.
ATCAGATTGGTATAAAAACTAATTCCAATATATTCAGTTAGCTTCATGTTAATCATGGTCTCCCAATTGACATCAATATTTTTACGATTTGCTGTATTCACATCTGTAAAATTGTTGAATAGATTCAGCGTAGAGGTCAGATTAATTTTTTTAGTGATGTCTTTTTTAAACTGAGCATTAAGTAAAGCACCAAACTCCGCTCTGTATTGATCGTTGTAAAATTGAATACCATTGTCATCTAATGTAGCAGGTATGTAAATATTTTGTACCGCAATAGAATCATCATTTACGAAGGTGAATTTTCCAGTAGCTGGAGATAAATATATGGAGAAATAATCCGTAAAACTGTAATTTATTCCGATAGAAGTTGTAAGATAGGCAGGCGCTAAAAATTTAGAAATTTCAGTTCTGTCTTTATCTTCAATTGTTGGGTCAGAAAAGTCAAAACCTGGTGCAAATTGTGATTTGAAATTCAATAGACTTGAATAACTTAATTTGTCAGTTATGCCGTAAATCCCTTTTGTTAAAAAGTCAATTTTATCTTCATTTTTTCGAAGAGTTTCGCCATCATTTTTGATTAATCCATATGCTAAATCTAAGTTATTTCTCCATTCGATTTTATCTTTTTTAAAGTTTCTATAAATATTCCCAATAGCAGTCACAGAATTAGCAGAAACACCTCCAGCAGCCCAATTGGTTAGACCTAATGAGTTGAAGTTAAGTGCACCAAACCCTCCCTTTTTCCAGTATTCGGGTGGGGTAAATTTAGCAATTTCTTGTTCAATGGATTTCACTTTGTTCTTAGCATTAACTAATGATGATTTTGCGTTTTCTAATTCTTGCTTCTTTAATTCTAATGCATTGTTTTGAGCAAATGTGTTAACAATGAATCCAAAAAGTAGTAAAGATGCAAATAAATTTTTCATGTCTTTAATTGTATTTAAATTGTTTAATGATAATGTTATAAATAGAGTCTCAATAATTTTTTATTTAGTGTTTGATATTAAACCTATTGAAATGACAAGAGAGTGTGGTTTTTATCAATTTTATCTTGTTTGTCAATTTGTATTTTATCAATGATCCCATCTTGAGGTGATTTGATGGCATTCTCCATTTTCATAGCTTCCAAAACGATTAATTCTTGCCCTTTGGTAACTTCTTCACCTTCTTTTACCATAATGTCCAATACTAGACCAGGCATGGGTGCTTTGAGATCTTTTAATTTTTTCTTGTTGTTGTCCATGCCCATTTTTTTGAGGAGGTCAGCAAGTTTGTTTTGAAGTTGAGTTGAAATCACTTTACCATTAATTTTTAGAGTTAGTTCCCCCGAATGGGTATCCTTATTTAAAACCTCAATATTGAATGATTGGTTATTGTATATTAAATGGTAGCCATTGTCGCCATTTTTGAGTAGATCGTAATTAGCTTCATCTTTATCTATGAGCAAAGTTCCATCTGTCTTTTCAATATTAAACGGATTGTTGTCTATGATAATCTTAGCCATTAAATTTTAGAATTTGTTGGTACAAATTTATCTAAATTAAAAGATAGTACAAATTGGCATCCTGGACGTAGAAGGGATCGAATTATTAGTGTGTTTAAAAAAATAGATATTACCTACCTTTTATCTTTTAGATATTGCCAAAAAAAATACCTTTGTTCAACTAAAAATTATGTCAGTATTAGTAAATAAAGATTCTAAGATAATTGTTCAAGGGTTTACAGGTAGTGAAGGTAGTTTCCATGCTGGTCAGATGATTGAGTATGGAACTCAAGTTGTTGGAGGAGTAACTCCCGGCAAAGGAGGGAATACTCATCTTGATAAGCCCGTTTTTAATACTGTGGAAGAAGCTGTGAAACAAACAGGAGCAGATACAAGCATCATTTTTGTTCCACCACCATTTGCTGGCGACGCTATCATGGAAGCAGCAGAGGCTGGTATAGGTGTAATTGTTTGTATAACTGAAGGTATTCCTGTAGCCGATATGGTAAAAGTGAAAGCCTATTTATCCAATACGAATAGTAGATTGATTGGACCTAATTGTCCTGGAATCATTACGGCAGACGAGGCTAAAGTAGGTATTATGCCCGGATTTATTTTTAAAAAAGGCAACATAGGTATTGTTTCTAAGTCTGGTACACTTACATATGAGGCAGTTGATCAAGTGGTCAAAGCAGGCATGGGAGTTACAACTGCTAT
>JAKMFK010000056.1 GCA_022425465.1 Bacteroidia bacterium
ATTGTACTGACCCAGAATTAACACTAGCACCAGGTGAAGGAGCAACTATTTCTGCTGGAAAAGGTGCGTGATTTTTCAAAGGTTCGCCAGAAAGATAAAATTTCCATTTGTCACTCTCCCCAACAAAAGTAGTACTGTTTGTTGAAATCACTTGCCATGAATATGGGAAGCCCTTTGTTAAAGTCACATCTGCACTAGTAGAAGTTGTGGTAGTTGAACTTATTTCATTAGTTAATAGATTTTTGACATTTAAAGTGTAAGAACTAGTATTAGCTGCAGTGTTCCATTCAAATTTTACAGCATCAACTTCCAAACATTCAGAGTTATTTTCTGGTTTACTTAAAACAGCTTTTTGAGGTTTCTGAGGTGTTGGTGGTGGATCAACTGGTCCTCCGCCACCGCCTCCATCATCTCCTCCAGACCCTCCACATGAGAATAGAATTAAACTTAAAATGTATATAGATTTAAAATATATTTTTTTCATTATTCTTTTATTACTTTAATTGATTTATTAACTGTATCAGAGTCAACTTGTAAAATGTAAATCCCAGATTTTATATTATTAAAGGGTACGCTAACTGATCTGTTGTATGGAACTTTATCATTCTTTGACCAAATAATTCTTCCAGTGACATCAAACAAAGTCATATTGATACTGCTGTCACTACCACCAACCCAAAGTTTAGACTCGCTACTTGCAGGGTTAGGACTTAATAGTATGTCTTCTGAGATAAAGATTGTTTCTTCGTATACACCTTGACATCTTAAATTTGTAGATACTTTAATAGTATTGAATCCAGCTTTAAGATCTAGATTAATATTGTTTTCAGATGTTTTAATAAGATTACCATTTAGTAATATATCATAACTATCACTTCCTTTAAGATTTAAATTAACTTGTCTATCTTCTCTGTTAATTGCAGTTAATACGCTCAAATCAACAGGTTCTTCAATATTCACATTAAAGCATTGTTTGAAACTTGGAAAAAGTGAATTAGTTAGGCAAACTTCATAAAGTCCAGCCTCAAGCCCTGATAAACTCCAGGTTGAATCTTCAATTTCTACTGGATCAAAACTGAAATTTTGAAGGCTGCTTGTTACAGAAACTGTAAAGGGGAATTCACCCCATTCTCCCTTAATTGTAAGATCTAAATAACCGTCATTAGATGATCTACAAACCTCGTTAGTGTAAAATAAAGTAAATGTATCATTAGCGAACGGGTTTGGATCGCAAACATCCCCAATTCCATCATTGTCATAATCTTCTTGTCCAGGATTTGCTGAGTTTTGGCAATTATCTTCAGAGTTTTTGATCCCATCATTATCAAAATCATTTGAGAGGACTTCTAAATTAATTCCAACAGATTCAATAGTTTGACCTGAAGCAGTAGCATTAATTATAATTGGATACTCTTTTGCTTCCGCTTCATTAGAAATTTTTAATTCAAATGTGATTTCACCATCGCTGTTAATGTTTATAGGATTTGAAGGCGAATAAGTAACTTCAGTATTTTCAGGTAACCCTTCCAACGAAAATGTAGTTTCAAAATCATAATTTGAAAAAACTCTATAGTTTATTTTAAATGAACTTGTTTCACCTTGTCCAACTTTTAAACTTGGCTGAGGTGTGCTAAGTTGTAATAAAGGTCCATCAGAGGAGAAATAAGATGAGAAAATACCTCGCCCATATGTTGACGCAAATACCTTATAATCATCTCTCATGTCTAAATCAGTAACCCTAACATCACTCATACCATTAAAAGCTGGAGACCATGACGGAGAACTATCGAAGAAATTTTTGGTATACCATACTCCCAAATCAGTACCAATTATAACTTCACTTAGAACTATTGGGTTTTGAAGAATTGATCTAACAGGTAAATTTGGAAGACCACCATTATCCTCATTCCCTTCCTTATTTTCCCAAGTTTCACCCCCATCTTTCGAGTAAAATACGTTTACCACTGAATAATTGTGGAATGTTACAAAAATTTCGTTTTCACTTAAACCAAATTCAATATCAGAAACACTTCCTAAAAATTTATTTCCAGTAAGATTGGTATATTTTGGATTTGAGGTATTGGCGTCTTCTACTTTTAATAAAACACCGTTTTCAAGTCCCACCATCAAAGTGGATGAATTTGTAGTATGTGGAGAAACGGTCAAAGCAGAAACGTTTGCCGTTAATTGAGAGTTTGATAAAATTCGGCTAGGTGCATCGGTGTTTCTATCATCTTCACTAAAGCTATCCCAACCATAATATGAAATGATTTGATAACTGCTTCCAGTATAATTTGAATAAATTATTCCATAATTAGAGTCTAAGGCTTGAACGTTAATAAAATCACCATTGGATTCACCTTCACTTCTGATTTGATGTAAGTCCCCAGAAATAAAATCGTACACATCAACGTATCTGTTGTAAACATAGTTAGTAACAAAATAGGGTTTATTTACGTTTTGTGAAAACATTGAGGCTGCACCATCACCCCCAGAAACATCAATACTAGTTGAAATTTTGTTTTCTCTGTCAGAAAGAAATTGAGTTCCATTATCTTGTGCACCAGCTAAGAAAGCATCAGTCATGCCTGTTACACTTTTATTTTTTGTTCTGTAATCTGAGAGGTCTCTACCAGATAATTGTTTGTTTAAGTTTTTAAACATTTCTGAGGGAGCAACTCCTATGGTATAAAATTGAGTTGTTACATAATTAGAATTTCTGGAGGAAATTTCTTCGGATGTTCCTGCTGATTTACTATAATAAATACCTCCGTCATTACCAAAAACTTTTTTTGAGGAATCATAGTTTCCAAATGCCATATTGTGTTGATCTGCATGAGTATATGTAAGACCATTTCCATACCACTGTGTAAATTGACTCCATGGATTTGCAGTAGCATTTTCAGCCCCGCTTGTAGATTTGAAAAGATCAATTCCACCTGCATATACAGTTTTTGGATTACTTGGATCTGTTTCAATCACTAAATCGTAAAATGATTGTCCTCTAGTAAAATCGTTTGCATCTAATCCGGTTGCACTTCCGTCAGGTAATGTAACTGGTGTGAATGAGGATCCGTTATTGGTAGATTTAATAATAGTTACTGGACCTGCTGCATCATTTACGCTTGCTAGAGCATAAATGTCACCATTACTAGCTATCTCAAGTTCTGTTCTTCTTCCGTTTTCAATCGTATGTTTAACTGAAAAAGCTGAAATCTCATTATTTGCTTGCAATATGGTTCCACCACCTGATCCTGAATGGTTATAAGTAGTTGAAACCCATAATTTATTATCAGGTGCTAGCTCTAAGTCCATAGGTTGATATTGAAAAGCACCATCATTTATTCCAAATGGAATTTTATCCCAAGATGAAGCAGCGTCTGTTGACTTCCAAATTCCATAATCATTAACTCCAAATATATGGTTTGAATCATCACGATGTGTTGATACACCTGCAGCTATTATAACTTCAGAAACACCATCATTGTCTCTAACAATGACATCATTTATGTAAAAAACACCTGGACTTACAGTTCTTCCTTCACTAGCTAAATTTTCAAGTGATAACGAAACAGTTACCTTTCCTGCTTTTAGTGCATTAGCAATTTTTGTTCTATAAGATCCACTAATCATTACTGAGGGTATAGTTATAGAACTATCACTACCTCCCATAGTAAATGGAGTAGGAGTGTAGTCGGTTTTAGAACCATCATTTCTATTAACTAAAATTACAGCAACAGCTCCAGCATCCTGCGCATTTATAACTTTGTCAACAAAAGCGCAAACACCTCTTTCAATAAAAGCAATATTACCATTTATAGCGGATCCATTCACTAGTCCTGAACAAGCATCGTTTGTTGTACCTGTAGCACCTTCTGTTCCTCCGTTATCTGTATTGTTATCATCAGCCAGGATTAAATCTTTTACTATTGGTGTAGATGTTAGAGATGATCCGAATGCTGCACTAACGAAAGAGTAGGGTCCTAGATTTTCATTATTGGTAAACTTCACATAATTACCAGTACTTCTATAGACTTTTTCTGTTTCTGATTTCCCACCAAAAACATTCGACCAAGTTTCTCCACCGTCACTTGATTTCCATAAACCATTTCCAAGAGCTTCAGCCCCTGTATAAGATTCTCCTGTTCCAACATAAAAGGTGTTTAGATCATTTGGATCATAAACTATCGAGGAAACTGGAATGTTGTCAGGTATTCCAGCAGTTATATGAATCCACTCAGAGTTTACACTAGAGATATTAGTATTTTTAAATAATCCTCCACTAACGCCCCCAGCAAAAACAGTCTCATCAGATTGATCGTTGGGATCAAACATTAATCCTTTAGTCCTCCCACCAACATTGTAAGGACCTCTGCTGACCCATTTCATTTCTTCAGATTCTCCAGGAACTGAAAAAGCTCTGACAGAACTGTTCATTGATTTATTCATATCGTATTGAAGTTCAAATAAATCATCAATATCGGGTTTACCAGTCA
>JAKMFK010000073.1 GCA_022425465.1 Bacteroidia bacterium
AGTAAAGAAGATGGTGCATCTGTGATTATTCAAATTATTGATGATTTCAAAACCAATTTCCAAGACTTAAAAATTGCTAAAAAAGATGCGTTGAGACAAGCTGCTGCTAAAAATGCTGCCATTAAGACAGGCAAGACATTAAACCAAATAGAAATGCAGGTTTTAGTGAATGATTTACTTCAATGCAAGCAAAAGACAATCGATCAGTCAGGCAAAACAATTGCTGTAATGCTAACAAAACAGAGTTTGGAACGTTTTTTTCATTAGATAGATAATCATGCAATTCAATAGTAACCGTTTTGGTATTCCAGAGGTAACACGAAATATTATCGCTATTAATGTTTTACTATTTATTGCCACAATTTACAGTGGCAACACTATGTACGAATACCTAGCACTATTCAATTATAAAAGTAATTATTTCCATGGTTGGCAAATGATAACCCACATGTTTATGCATGGTAGTTTTACCCACCTATTATTCAATATGTTTGGGCTATATATGTTTGGAAGTCGGTTAGAACAAATGTGGGGTGCTAAACGATTTATCAACTTCTACCTAATCACAGGACTTGGTGCAGCACTATTACACACGTTAGTCCAAGATTATGAAATAACTCAAGGTTTGGTCAGTGTTAACCAACCTACAGTAGGTGCATCTGGAGCATTGTTTGGGATACTGGTTGCCTTTGCAATGTATTGGCCCAATACTGAACTATTCTTGATGTTTATACCTGTTCCCATTAAAGCAAAGTGGGCAGTAATTGGCTATGCAATATTTGAATTATTCGCGGGAATTAGTGGATTTCAAGCAGGTGTTGCTCATTTTGCCCACCTTGGTGGAGCACTCTTTGGTTTTATCCTTGTTCAATATTGGAATAAAAATAATCGCAATTCGTTCTATTAAAGCTAATGTCTACTTGGGAGAAAATACAATACGAATTTTACAAGGGGGATTCTGCTATACGTCAAATCATAATGATTAATCTGGCAGCCTTCATCTTTACCGTATTTGTTGGGGTCATTGCCCGACTATCAGGATTCCCCCCAGAGGACTTATTGGAATACTTCTACATACCAAGTAATATAGGAAAACTTATCATCAGACCATGGACTATACTAACTAACATATTCTTTCATGCAGGTTTTTGGCACTTACTGGGTAATATGATTTTACTTTATTTTATAGGCCGAATCTTAGAAGACTTCATGGACTTCAAAAAAATCTGGAAGATATTTTTGTATGGCGGTATTTCAGGAGCTCTTCTTTTTGTAACTAGCTACAATATATTCCCTGTATTTAATGAAGTTGTTGGATATAAAAAACTACTTGGGGCTTCGGGAGGAGTAACCGCAATTTTAGTTGCTACAGGCACCTACCTTCCTAGATATCAGATTAGACCGTTTGGACTTTTCAATGTTGAACTGAGATGGGTAGCGTTATTCTTTGTATTTAGGGATTTATATATGTTCCCGGTAAGTGATAACACTGGTGGGCTTTTTGCTCACATGGGTGGAGCAATTTTTGGACTAGTATACGTCCTCAACCTTCAAGGAAGAATCACAAGACCAAATCTCAATCAAAAATCATTCTTCTGGGACAGACATCGAGATGAACGATCGAGAGGACCAATCATCACAGACAAAAAACCAAAGCCAAATCAAGAAGAAGTTGACGCTATACTAGATAAAATTTCTCAAAGTGGGTACGATAGTTTAAGCAAACTCGAAAAAGAAATCCTTTTTAAAGCTAGCGAGTGAAAAGGTTATTCAAAACATTCTTCAATTTAATCAATGCTATAGCTATAATTGGTCTAGCTTTATCTTATTTATCGCCATTTGTTAACCCGCAAGACTTTTGGGTAATTTCTTTTTTTGGACTAACCTACACTTTTTGGTTAGGTGTTAACATCATATTGCTTCTAATTTGGGTTTTGTCATTAAAGAAAAGAGGAATATACAATGCATTGATCCTTATTGTCGGGTTTCAATTCATTGGTCGAAATGTTCAATTCAATAACCATGAAAATACGGACTCAGATATCAAGATATGTAGCTTCAATACCCATGTTCAACAGATATACAACGGAGGTAATACATCTGAAGCAATTGATCAATATTTAACTAATCAAAAATATGATGTTGCACTTATTGTTGAATGGTTAAATAAGAAAGGAAATATTAATAAAATAGCATTCCCTCACCAGCAATTCATCAATACTCAAGAAGATAATCCAAAGAGTGATTATGGTTTAAAATTAGTTTCTAAACACCCTATTTTAAACTGGGAGCGAATCAAATATGACCATAATACCAACAACCTTGCAGTATTATTTGATGTTGATGTTGAAGGTCAAATCATTCGATTTGTGGGTGTACACCTACAATCTAACAGTGTTTCTCCAAAAGATTATCAAACCCTGATCTATAGTGACTTAAATGAAGAGTATAAAACATACGCCTTCGCATTTATTAACCGATTAAAGAAACAATCACAACTCCGTACCATCCAAACTCAGACTATTCTTGAGGCCATTGATAATAGCCCTTACCCTGTAATTATATTGGGAGATTTTAATGATACGCCGCAAAGCTTTACCTACCAACAGTTAAAAGAAGACAGAAAAGATGCCTTTGTTGAAAAAGGGTCAGGTTGGGGAGCTACCTACCTAAAACCCCTCCCATTTTTAAGAATAGATTATATTTTTTATGATAGTGAGCTTGTCTGCACAGATTACCAATCCTCAACGTCCATCAAAAGTGATCACAGTTTGATTGAAGCTAGTTTTCAAATTTCTAAATAATACACCCATGGAATTCATTGATAAAAAATTAAGCCAGTATGCTGAACAACATACCACTCCAGAAAACGAATTACTAAAGTCCTTAAATAGAGATACACATGCTAATGTCTTAGTCCCAAGAATGTTGAGCGGTCACTTGCAAGGTCGATTATTAAGTTTATTCTCAAAGATTATTCAACCAAAAGCGATTTTAGAAATTGGCACCTATACGGGTTATGCCGCTTTATGTTTGGCAGAGGGGTTAACCAAAGATGGGATATTGCATACCATTGATATTAATGAAGAATTAGAAACACGCATCCAGAAGTATTTTAATCAATCTACTTATGCAGATCAAATTAAACTTCACATTGGAAATGCCTTGGATATTATCCCAAAAATGCAAGAACAATTTGATTTAGTATTCATTGATGCTGATAAAGAAAATTATTCTAATTATTACGACCTACTGATCGATCAACTCCCATCAGGAGGTATTATAATGGCCGACAATGTTCTTTGGAGCGGTAAAGTCATCGACACCAACGCTCTTGATTCTGACAATGATACACGGGAATTGGATAAGTTTAATGCTAAAGTACAAAGTGA
>JAKMFK010000075.1 GCA_022425465.1 Bacteroidia bacterium
CTGTTTCGGTGTGGAATTTTTCCATATACAACAGGGACTAATGGGAGAAAATTACTACAGCTCACCTGGATATCCAATGATGCCTAGAAATTTGAGATTAAATATTCGTTGGGACTTGAATAATTAACCCAATTTTTTAAAATGAATTATTAAATTAAACCCAAACATTCCACTCATCGTGGTCTTTTAATCCGAATTTGCAATCGTCTAAATCTTGTTTTAATTGGAGAACAGGTTCGTATTCATCTGAATTTACCTTGAACAACTGATCATCAATTTGTAGTTCATTAATGTAAGTGACAGCAGCTGCCGTTCCCGTTGCAAAAAGACAATCAACATCACCTGCTGCTAACTCAGATTTTAATCGGTCTGCAGAAATACTTTCCTCATAAACTTCCATACCAGATTCTCTTGCCAAGGTTATGACCGTATTTCGAGTAATTCCGTTCAGAATACTATCCCTCATTTTGGGAGTGTACAAAACACCGTTCTTGACATAAAAGAAGTTTGCACTACCCAACTCCTCCAATTTGAAATCATCAGTAATATCGGTCCATAGAACTTGGTCGAAGCCCAATTCCTTGGCTTGATTAGACGGAAAGAAAGAAGCCGCATAATTACCTGCAGCCTTAGCATAACCAATACCACCTGTAGCCGCACGACGATACTCTTTGTTGATCATCACACGTAGTGGTACTGAATAATAAAAACCTACTGGACATGCAATAACCAAGAACTTATATCCCTTGCTAGGAACTGCTCTTAATGTATTATCCGTAGATATCATGAATGGTCTTACATAAAGTGAACCTTGACTTCTGCTAGGTACCCACTCACGTTGTAGCTCTACAAATTTTTTGATAGCTTCTATTGCTTGTTGCTTATCAATTTGAGGCATCAAAAGACGCTCTGCAGATTTATTAAAACGATCGATATTATCATGCAATCGAAATATATTCACATCACCATTTTCTAGTTTAAATGCTTTGAGTCCCTCAAAAACAGCTTGACCATAGTGAAAAACTGACATTGCTGGATGAAAACTCAATGCCTTTAATGGTTCAATAGAATATTCACTCCAGGTGTGTCCGTCATAGTCCATTGCCATCATGTAATCCGAAAAAGTTTTCCCAAAATCAAGCTGGTTAAAATCAACATTTTTGATATTGGAATCTGTTACGTGATTGATTTTCATTGGTGCAAATATCGTTGTAATCTGATATGTTCGGTTACTTCTAACTAAATAGTTAGGATTATGTTCTCTAAACTGCTTATTTTCAGATGTTTTTCATCAAAAAAATAAATCTGTCCAAAAAAAATTGTTGATTTGTCTTTACAATGGACTCATTTGATCAAACAGACGTTGAATTGCTATTCAAATCAATAGTAGTATTACCACAAGATTCATCAAAGAAAACAGCACTAACGGACCATGAAATAAAACAGAAAAAGCCAAAAGAATATGAGGCTAAAACTACTATAACCAAGGCAGATGAGCCACAAACAACCACTAAAAAACCATCCAAAATCACTGTTATTCTAACGACTCCAAAGCTCAAAGAAGATTATATGGTTGATGGAAGTAGCTTTCTAAAAATACTTGATGCACTAAAAATCAACTCAGCCAAAAAATTACTTGACACTGAAATAACCATCGATGATCTCATAAACTATACCTGTGTGTGGTGTGTTGGTCTACCACCCGAAGTAGAATCTAAAATTCTAAAAATCGACCACCCCAATATCTTGTTGTCGCCTGATATCTTAAATCTCAAGACTAAGGAAGAAAAAATGGCTATGTACAACCCCTTAAAAGAATTTATAGCTAAAAATAAAGAACAATTTACAGCCGAATAAAAACAGTCATTCCCAGATTCAAACTACTTTTATTTAGACTTCTTATTCCTTAACAAACCAAATCAAAGACAGCCGTTTTGTTATCTTTGCTCACTTTTATTTATGTAAATTCATGTTAAGTAAAGACAATTTTACGAGCTACAAACACCAATCATTTTTTCTCAAACTGAAAGAACTAGCGGTATCCAAAGCTACCAACCCGTTTGACTTCAAAATGATTTTTTTTGGTGGAACAGGGGCTGTGGGTGGACAAGCATTAATTGAAATTATTTCGTCTTTTAATTACATGAAAGATGCACAAACCGCTTTACCAGATGCTACTCCAAAACTGGTTATAACAGGCATAAACAAGAGTCAAATCGACCAGTTTTGCAGTAAGTTATTTCAAATTTTTGGGAAACAACATTTTGAAGAAATTGGAAAACAAGGAGATGAAATTACATTGCTATACAGTCAATTCATCGAACTCCATTTTAAAACTTTGATGGCTGTTCCTAAATTTCGTGTTGACTTGGAAGAAGCATTGAACCAATTCAAAAATAATGATGAAAAGGTTGACTATTTAATTTCTGAAGCAAGTAAAACTACCTCACCCTTTGAGGCATTTGTCAAGGAAATGAAACACGAGTTTGGACTGGGCAAAACTGAACGATTCAGGGCCATTTTTAGTGGTATCCCTGTTCCTAGTGTGGCAACTTATCACTTTGAATCCATCGACAAATTGCTCACCAAACATGGAATAGCTCAAAAAGACCTAGACAAACAAATCGAAAGATCCATCAAAAAAGAAATTTTAAAGGGGCTAGCTGAAGATTTTGGGGACATTAAAAAACACCATGCTGAGGAAGTTCTCATGGCACACACCACCTCTGTGGGAGGCATGTATCAAATCATCAATGGTGAGCCGGTTATCAAACTCGGTTATGCTCACTCTTCTTTAGGAGATTTACTGAAAGAAAAACAATTTTATGCCAATGAACTGACTATTCAATATTCTAACTTCAACCTAAAAAGCCTAGTCACAGCAAGTGCTATTGGAATTGATTACATATATACATCCAGTACATTACCCTTGAGTAGTGGCGTTTCTAGAAAATACCGTACTGCTGCAGAAAAAAACAAACTTCCTTTTGATTTAAAG
>JAKMFK010000086.1 GCA_022425465.1 Bacteroidia bacterium
TGGTATTCAGTGATTTCTCCTGAGAGTTGCTCTTCTATTTTGTGGCATAGTTGGGAGTATAAAGAAAAAGCAGCAGAGGCTCTTAATTTGACAGCCGATCAGATGCTCAAGAACAAATTAATTGATGGAATTATTCCAGAACCATTTGGAGGTGCTCACAATAATCCAGACGCAATGAGCAAAACTCTCAAAGCTGAACTGAAAAAACAGATCAAAGAACTATCTGAGCTTAAGACTCAAAAGTTAGTGAATGACCGAATTAAAAAATTCAGCAAAATGGGGTCATACTCGAATGCGTAACAGGTAGTCGATCGTTTCTGGTCCTAGGTTAAATAGGACATCGATTATACTTAAATTGCTTTCAAATTCCCAACGATCATCAAATACTTGAGGGTAAGCAGCTAAATTTTCTAATTCAATTTCATTGTACATCACATTTTCATCCTCCTCTAATTCTACATTTAGAGATTTATGAATACATTGACATAATACTTGGAATAATGCCCAATTTAGGTCAATTAGCTTGGTGTGTTTTTCCAAAATAACTTCTTCAAGTTTGTACCCGTAGTGTAGAAAAAAAGGAGATTTACTATATGCATTTTGAATGGATCTCCACACCTCAATTTGCCAATTATTAGAATAGTCAATCAAGACTTCATTATACATCCTTTTTCGTGTAGATTTTTGGGTTGGTATGCTCAGTTTAAGTCTTCCATTGCTTGTCATAATTTCAAATTGAGATAAGTATGTCTGCTTTTGAAAGGTGTGATTAATATAGATATTATTGGTATCCATTTGAATAATAAATTGCCAATAGCTTATATTTCCAATGCAGTGAAGGTTATTCATTATCAATTGTTTTTGAAAATAATAGGGTGTTGTCATCAATGTCATCAATGAGTTGAATAATTGCCTTATTCTTCAATGGATGAATAAAGTTTGGGAGAATGTCTTGAAGCGGTTTTAAAACAAAGGCACGCTGATGAAGATGCTGGTGCGGAACTGTAATTATATCTGTTTCTAAAACATCGTATTCATAAAAAAGGATGTCGATGTCTATAATTCGTGGTCCCCATTTTTCTGTTTTAAGCCTACCCATTTCCTTTTCGATAGCTTGAACTTTTTTTAAACATTGATCGATTGTAATGTCCGTGTGTAAGTAGATAGCGGTATTAATAAATCGAGATTGATTTTCGTTGCCCCAAGGTGGGGTTTCATAAAAATGGGCAACTACAGGTTTTGAGTTGAAATATTTTTCAATTTTATGAATAGCCCTAAGCAAGTAGGCATAACGATTCCCAAGATTTGAGCCAAGACTTAAAACCAGTTTTTTTTTCATTACCTTCGCCTAGCTATATGGAGAATTTTTACAAATTTTTACCTGTGATTCTTTGGTTATTATATAGATCATATAAGGCCAACAAAAAAACACAACAATTTCCGAAATCCTCCTCAAATCAAGATAAAAGAAAAAAATCACCTCAAAATCTTCCTTCATTTGATGAAATCCTACGAGAAATGATAGAGGGGAAAACAGAGGAAACACCCTCAAAAGAAATTGATGAGGAAGTTAAAGTGGAATCTCATAACCAAGCATTTGAGGTCCCCGAAGCAGAATATTTGGAGGAACAAGATGCTATTTCTGAAAATGAACATCGTGTTGATACGGGTCCGACTGTAGAAGAAGTAAGAGAGGATATTTCCGAGATCCAAGGGGTTGAAATAGATAACCAACCTGACTCCTCATTTGATTTAAAATCGGCTGTAATTGCTGATACAATATTAAATAGACCCAAATACTAGGTCAGTCTCTTTGTTTAAAAAGCCAATATTTTTGCCCAAGAAATGTTGCAGTTGCACTTAATGCAGTTGCTAAGAAGAACGCTAAAAATTTATCTAACCCCAAAGCGTATGATTTTAGAACTTCTTGTACTTCCGATTCGATTGAAAATCGAAACAGGTAGTTTGGAATGCTATTAAGAAGAAAACTATTTGCTGATACGTTGATAATTAATGCGACAAAATATAACAATGCAAATAGCGTTAGTCTTTTATTGTTTTTATCGGTTTGCCTCCAGGTCCAATATTTATTCAAATTGTATGTTACAAGCATGCCGGAACAAAAACTTAATGCTTTTGATTCGTTTGCTCCCATGTATTGAGACAGAACAAAGTAAACCACAAAATCAACTCCTACAGCTATGATTCCGCTGATGATGAATTTGGTAAGTTGTTTGCTTGCTTGATAAAAAGCCATTTCGTTCTATGCGGGCAAAAATAGCTTATTATCACGGATGTAAGCATTCATTCCCAGTCTTAAAGCAAGATTAGGTTGGGTATGTCCAGCTTTAAGACCAAAATAGATTGGGTAATCATAATCTTGGGTATGTTCAGAGATAATTTGCAATGCATTTTTACCGAAAGGAATAGTGTTGTCGTTCATATCACTCATCCCACCAATAAGCAGAGCGGATAATGCTTTCAATTTTCCTGTTCTTTTGAGATTCATCATCATTCTGTCAATATGATATAAATATTCATCTAAATCTTCCAAGAATAGAATTTTCCCTTCAGTTGATATATCGGATTTAGATCCACATAAACTGTGTAAAATACTGAGGTTTCCTCCAACTAAGCTACCTTTAGCGTTACCAGATTTGTTTAGTGGATGTTGAGGTAAATCATAAGACAAATCCCTCCCAAATACGGCGTCTATTAAACTTTGGTTTGAACTAATCTCGTCACTATTATTGGATCCAGTAATATTTATTGGCATGGTACAATGCAAGGTTGGGAATCCAAATTGTGCATGAACATGTGAATGTATTGCCGAGATATCACTGTAACCTAGAATCCATTTTTTTTGATCAATCGCAGGTTGGAAATTTAATTGATCCAGCAATCGAACAGATCCATATCCTCCTCTAGAACATTGGATTGCTTGAATATTGGGGTCGTCTATGAATCCTTGGAAGTCACTAATCTTGTCTGAATCCGACCCAGCCATTTGATTTAATTGGTTGAACATGTTAGGGCCAAGTTCGACTTTAAGTCCGTGTTTTTCTAGCCATGTTACAGTTGGTTGTACCTGATCTGGACTGATATGTCGTGCGGGTGATACGATGCCGACCGTATCCCCTTTTTTTAAATAGCGGGGAGTGAAATGACTCATTTTTTAAAAAAGCAAATATTATCTTTTATTTTTTTCTTTTTTAACCCCATTCTAAACAAGCCCTTGAATGCCCTAAAAATAAAGATATTAGATGTGCATTGCTATACATTTGTGAAAAAACAGTATGGATTTTAAACTTTCAGAAGAACATTTAATGATACAGCAAGCAGCAAGAGATTTTGCAGAATCTGAGTTGTTGCCGGGCGTCATTGAGCGAGATAACGAACAGCGATTCCCAACTGAACAAATAAAAAAACTAGGGGAACTCGGTATGATGGGAATGATGGTTGATCCCAAGTGGGGAGGAAGTGGCATGGATACCATTAGCTATGTGCTTGCGATGGAAGAAATTTCTAAAGTAGATGCCAGTGCGAGTGTGGTAATGAGTGTAAATAATTCATTGGTGTGTTGGGGCATCGAAAAATATGGGAACGATGATCAGAAGGAGCGGTATCTCAAACCCTTAGCAAGTGGACAAATCCATGGTGGATTTTGTTTAAGCGAACCTGAGGCTGGTAGTGATGCTACAAGTCAAAAAACAACAGCCATTGATATGGGAGATCATTATTTATTGAATGGAACTAAAAATTGGATTACCAATGGTAAAACAGGGAGTACTTTTTTAGTGATGGCTCAAACGGATGTTGAAAAAGGCCATAAGGGAATAAATTGTCTGATTGTAACTTCTGATATGGAAGGATTTACGGTAGGGAACAAAGAAGATAAACTAGGAATTCGGGGTTCGGATACGCATTCAATTATGTTTCAGGATGTGAAAGTACCTAAAGCAAATCGAATTGGTGAAGAAGGGTTTGGTTTCAAGTTTGCCATGCAGGTTCTTAGTGGTGGACGTATAGGTATTGCTTCCCAAGCACTTGGTATTGCCAGTGGAGCTTATGAACGATCGTTACAATATTCAAAAGAACGTAAAGCATTTGGTACGGAAATCATGAATCACCAAGCTATTCAATTTAAGTTAGCTGACATGGCTACCCGTATTGAAGCTTCACGTTTATTCTGTTTCAAAGCTGCTGCACTTAAGGATGCTGGAGAGGATTATGCACAAGCTTCTAGTATGGCTAAACTTTATGCTTCAGAAACGGCTATGTGGGTGACCACAGAAGCTGTTCAAATTCATGGGGGATACGGGTTTGTAAAAGAGTATCATGTGGAACGAATGATGCGAGATGCCAAAATCACCCAAATTTATGAAGGTACCAGTGAGGTGCAACGAATCGTTATAGCTAGAAGTATTATTAAAGGATAGGATTACTCCATTAGTTTAATAATTTCCTCGGAAACGCTAGCACTCAAAGCAACTCCCATACCCCCTAGTCGAGCTGCAAGGAATACATGAGGCTCAATTTTTTTGATGATGGGTTTTTTTTGTTTTGATTTACCCATACCCATGATGCCACTCCATTGATATTCTATGGAAACAGGTTTGCTTGTAATTTGCTCTTCCATGAAGCGTTTGAGTTCAGATATAATCACATCGCTAGTCTCAATTTTATTCGTGGTTTCTCCAACAGAATCATAGTTGCGAGCTCCTCCCAGAAGTATGCGATTGTCAATGTCTCTCCAATAATAATACCCGTTATCATAATGGTAAAGCCCTTTGATGGGTATGTTTTCCATTGGTTCACTGACAATGACTTGTCCTCTGCACGGGGAAATATCCTCATCAACGAGATTAGAAGTAAATGCGTTGGTGCATAGTATCAAATTCTTAGTTTTTAATTGAATCTTTTGTCGAGTATTAATTGTTATTTCGTTCTCATCGTTCCAATCAAGTACCTCTAATCCACCAATTAGATTGATATTTAAACCTAGAGCATAGCTGTAAATGGTGCGATACATTTTGCCAGTATTGAGTTGCCCTTCATGCTCATTGTGGATAGTCCCTATTACACCAGGTAGTGAGCATTTGCTTTTGTATGTAAAAACACGCTCAAGGTTCAGTTCTCGCGACAAAATAGCGTTGATTCCTTGCAGACTATCAATGGCCTCATGAAGTTCGTGTTTATTGTTATTGGTAAATATCTCAATACTGCCTTTGGTTTGATAGTCCATTTGTAAATCTCCAAATTTCTCACGCAATTTGATGAGGCCCTGATATCTTTTTGATATGGTTTCGTATACATTTTCTTGAGTATCATATTTCAAATCGTCTAATATTTCAGAGATATTTGCAAAACATCCAAACCCTGCATTTCGAGTACTAGCTCCCAGTCCCCAACCGTGCCTGTCAACAACTGTAACAATTGCTTTGGGATGTTTTTCTTTAAGATTAATGGCTGTTTGAAGTCCAACAAGTCCCATTCCAACAATGAGATAGTCGGATGGAGAAATTAAATATTCTTTTTCCCAATAGGAGAAATTCATAAAACGAAGTTAATCAGAAAAGTTATTCCAGTTCATCGATTATCTGTTTTAACAATTTCCTAACTTCGCCAAATGACAAAACGAATTACATCGTTGTTTGGAATAAAATACCCCATTATTCAAGCAGGGATGATTTGGTGCAGTGGATGGAGACTTGCTAGTGCTGTGAGTAATTCTGGGGGACTTGGAATTATTGGTGCTGGGAGTATGTATCCGGAGATTTTGAGAGAACATATTCAAAAGTGTAAAAAAGCAACCAAACGATCTTTTGGGGTTAATATTCCTTTGTTATATCCTGACATCGAAAAGCTCATCGAGATTGTAATTGAAGAAAAAGTTCAAATTGTATTCACATCAGCGGGTAATCCGGCTATTTGGACACAACATCTCAAAGAAAAAGGGATTACCGTTGTTCATGTGGTGAGCAATGAAAAGTTTGCATTAAAAGCAGAATCATGTGGAGTAGATGCCATAGTAGCAGAAGGTTTTGAGGCAGGAGGACATAACGGTAGAGAGGAGACAACCACATTTGTACTTGTCCCTCAATTATGCAAAGCCGTCAAAATACCAGTGATTGCTGCTGGAGGAATTGGTACGGGAAGAACAATGTTGGCAGCCATTGCTTTAGGTGCTGAGGGTGTCCAAATCGGAAGTAGGTTTGTCACTTCTGAAGAATCATCGGCTCATATCAACTTCAAAAAAGCAATTTTAAAAGCCAAAGACGGTGATACGCATCTAAGCATAAAAAAACTTACACCTGCACGTTTGCTAAAAAATAAATTTTGGGAACAAATTAATCGTGCAGAAATGAGCGGTGCGTCAGAAGAAGAACTAAAAATAATTTTGGGAAGAGCAAGAGCAAAAAAAGGCATGTTTGAGGGAGATTTAGAAGATGGTGAGTTAGAAATTGGACAAATTAGTGGGTACATCAATGAGATAAAACCAGCCGCGGATATTGTTGTTGAAATAATAGCAGAATATACCTCCGCACTACAAAAATTGAGACCTATTTAAAAAAGGTGATTGACCGAATAAAAAAATATTTAATTGATGGTGAAGGCGAAACCCTTGACTATAAACAAGAAATAAGCAGTGCTTCCAAAATTGCAAAAACCATGGTCAGTTTTGCAAATCACAAGGGAGGTGTCCTTTTGGTTGGAGTAAGAGATAACCGAAGTATTGCAGGTATTCGGAGTGAAGATGAAAAATACATGCTTGAATTAGCAGCTTCTTTCTATTGTAAACCTGAAATTAATTTAGAATTAGAGGAGCATAATATTGGAGGTAAAATCATCTTGGAGTGTACTATTCCTGAGGGGGAGTTGAAACCCTATTCAGCAAAAGGCGAAGACGGTAAGTGGTGGGTCCACATACGAAATAAAGACAAGAGTCTTTTGGCTAGTAAAATTGTAGTTGACGTACTCAAAAGACAAGCAAGTAATAAAGGAACATTTATCAAATATGGTAAAAATGAAGAAGCACTCTTGAAATACTTAGAAGACAATGAGCGAATAACACTACAACAATTCCGTAAAATGGTTAATATTAGTAAATGGAGGGCGTCTAAAATTCTAGTAAATCTAATTAGTGCAGGTGTAATTATAAACCATACTTATGAAAAACCCGAGTTTTACACCTTAGTGTAACAAGAGGATATAAAATATTTCTTCGGTCATTTTCGTTTAGAATATTATCTTTGTTGATTACAGCTGTTAACAGCTTTCATGGGTGTTTTTAAAAGTTATGAAAAAAATAATCTTAAGTATTTGCTTATCAATATTGATGAGCGTTCAAAGTGCTTTGGCTCAACGTTGGTTTAAGTCAAGTTCCCTTGAATTTGGTTTGATTGGTGGATTTAGCCATTACAATGGAGATCTAGTTAAAACTTCTCTAGAACCTCGTGCAATGAAACCAAGTTTTGGGATTATTAGCCGATATTCTCCTCAACAAAGATTTGCCGTTCGATTGAGTGCACAATATGGACAAATTGAAGGAAGAGATGACTGGTATGAAGATCGAGGTAAAACAAGAAATCTTTCTTTTGAATCTGACCTATGGGACTTCACAGGTGCTTTTGAATATAATTTCAACACACTTGATAGAAATTCCAAATCAGGAGTGATTCCATATGCTTATATTGGATTTAGTGTGTTTAAATTTAATCCTATGGCCGAATTCAATTACGATCCAAATGGGCAAATGGCTGCCTACTTAACTCCTGGAGTATATGCACAGCTTGCAGATAGGGATGGAGAAATGGTAGAGTTGCAACCTTTAGGGACAGAAGGACAAGAAACTACAGAATTTAATGATCGAAAACGATATGCTTTAACTCAGGTTGCTATTCCAGTTGGGGCAGGATTAAAATTCAAACTGAGTCATAATTGGATTGTAGGTGTTGATTATGGTATGCGATTTACCTTCACTGATTATATGGATGATGTGAGTGAAACGTATGTAGACCCTCAACGACTAACTGCTCAATATGGGCCTATGTCTGCCGCCATGGCTGATCGGAGTGAGGTATTACATGATGAGTTATTAAATAATCAAAGAGGTGATCCAAATAACGATGATGTTTATGGTATTTTTGGTGTGACCATCATGTACAGAATATACGGCAACAGACCATCATGCCCTACTTTTTAAGTAAATATGTAGGGAATATTTTCCATTTCTTTACAAGATAAGTAACATCCCGCTTACTTTTGCGTATTGTATAAAGTGCTTAACATTAAATCTTCATTAATTACTCCTATATTATTAGGGTTAGTTGCTATGACTACATACTATTCAAACGCCCAGTCATGGGAAGTTGGAGGAGCCCTTGGAGCGTCCAATTACCATGGAGATTTAGCTTATAACATCAGCCCTAAAGAGACTCATTTTTCAGGGGGGATTTTCTTAAATTATAATTTTAACGAATACTGGTCCTATAGGCCTACACTTTCTTATCTGAAAATATCGGGAGCAGATAGTAATTTTAATGATCATCAATTGAGAAACCTAAGTTTTAGAAATAATATATATGAGTTTTCTAATGCATTAGAGTTTAATTTTCACCCTTTTAGCAATCGAGATATTCATACAAAAACAACGTTTTATGCGACAGCTGGAGTATCGATATTCATGCATAAACCAGAGGCATATTTAGATGGGGAATGGTATGATTTGTCTAGTTTAGCTACTGAAAATCAGGATTATAGCTTTATTCAATTTGCGATTCCACTTGGTGGCGGAATTAAATATGCCGTAACTGATAATTTAATTTTAGGATTTGAAACGGCATGGAGAAAAACATTTACGGATTATTTAGATGATGTAAGTGGAGTATATTCAGACGTTGAAAATGAGGATGGTTCGATTAATAAATTGGTAGATCGATCTTGGGAATTAACCTTAGATGGAAGACCCTTAGCTAATGCTGGAGATACACGAGGTAATCCTAATTTGCACGATTGGTTCATTCAATCTATATTCAAAATATCTTATCGTTTCACCCCGATTAAATGCCCCTATTAAATCTACGATGATCAAAGATAATATTAATCTAGAACGTTTGCCTCAGCACATTGCTATTATCATGGATGGGAATGGAAGATGGGCCAAGGAAAAGGGGAAATATCGAATTTTTGGTCATGAAAATGGAGTTAAGGCTGTTCGTGAAGTATCCGAAGGTTGTGCAGAGCTTGGAGTCAAGTTTTTAACATTGTATGCCTTTAGTACTGAAAACTGGAATAGACCGAAAATGGAGATAAATGCATTGATGACTTTGCTCGTAAAAACCATCAAGAAAGAGACGGATACATTGATGAAAAATGACATTAAGCTCGAGGCCATTGGCGATAGAACAACTCTTCCAAAAGATTGCAGAAAAGAACTTGAGGAGGCAATTGAGATTACAAAAAATAATACGAAGATGACGCTAATTTTAGCGTTGAGTTATAGTGCAAAGTGGGATATTGTTAATGCGACAAGAGATATTGTAAAAAGAGCAATTGATGGTGAAATAGCCTTAGATGAAGTTAATGAGAATCTTATCAATAATACCCTTACTACTCACAAATATCCTCATCCAGAATTAATGATTAGGACTAGCGGCGAACATCGGATTAGTAACTTTTTACTGTGGGAAATAGCTTACAGTGAATTATATTTCACCAATGTATTGTGGCCAGATTATAGGAAAGAACACCTGCATGAAGCAATATTAGATTATCAAAAGAGAGAACGAAGATTTGGAAAGACAAGCGAACAATTGGTATAGAATGAGTTTGATCAAAAATATAGGGCTTCTTCTTGTAATGATGGTTTCAGTAAATATGAATGCTCAACTAGTAGATAGTACTCGAATTCTAGTTGATTTTGAGAAACCAGTGCAATACAAAATAGAGCAAATAACGATTAGTGGTAATACTTACACACCTGCTGGTGTCATATTGGTTACCTCTGGCTTGGAAGTGGGACATACCATAACTATTCCTGGTGATGATACCAAACAAGCGATTAGCAAATTATGGAAAAGAAAGCTATTTAGTGATATAGAAATTGGCTTAAATAAGGTTAAAGATGGGAATATTTCTCTTCATATTTCTGTGGTTGAACGCCCTACACTTTCAAAATATTCCATCAAAGGACTCAAAAAAGCAGAAACTAATAATGTTCGAGATGAAATCTCACTGCAAACAAATCAGCTAATCACTGAAGACCTAATTAATAAAACTAAATCAGAGATTTTAGCGTATTTCTATGAAAAAGGATTTTACGGAGTAAAAACATCCATAACCCGAACTCAAGATTCGAAAAAACCGAATTTTCAAATACTGAGAATTGAAATTGATCGAGGGAAGAAAGTTAGGATGCAAGACTTGGTTTTTGTGGGAAATGAAAATATATCAAGTAAAAAACTTCGAAAAATTATTAAACCAAAACGACGGTATAAAAAGTTCAATTTCTTTGCCACTTCAAAATTTGTTCAAGATGAATATGAAGAAACGAAACCTGGAATTATCCAAGCATATAGTGCTTTAGGTTACAGGGATGCCTATATTGTTTATGATTCTATCCAACAAATCTCAGATGATCGTGTGATTGTAAAGATTGGGATCAACGAGGGTAACAAATATTTCTTTAGAAACATTTCTTGGGTGGGTAATACTAAGTATAGAACTTCACTACTAGACACATTATTGGGAATCAAAGCAGGGGATGTATACGATCAATCCAAGTTAGAAAGCAAGCTCTTTATGAGTGAAAACGGATTCGATATATCCAGTTTGTATATGGATGATGGGTATTTATTTTTTAATGTGAATCCGGTAGAGGTTTTAGTGGAAAATGACAGCATTGATCTAGAAATGAGGGTTTATGAGGGCAAGCAAGCCACCGTAAATAGGGTCAGTGTTGTTGGAAATGATAAAACAAGTGACTTTGTGGCTTTACGTGTTATTCGAACTCGACCGGGAGATAAGTTTAGTCGATCTGATATACAACGAAGTATGCGAGAACTTGCACAGCTTGGTTTTTTTGATCCCGAAGGATTGGATGTTAATCCCATGCCTAATCCTCAAAATGGAACAGTGGATATTCAATACAAGGTAGTCGAAAAACCCAGTGATCAAATAGAAGCGTCTGGAGGTTGGGGTGGATTTGGAGGTTTTGTTGGAACATTAGGGTTAACGCTGAATAATTTTAGTTCACGAAAAGTATTTCAAAAGGGAGGTTGGGATCCCATACCGTCTGGAGATGGGCAACGATTATCATTAAGAATTCAAAGTAACGGACCTCAGTATCAAGGCTATAATTTTTCATTTAGTGAACCTTGGTTGGGAGGTAAAAAGCCCAACTCATTAAGTGTAAGCATCTTCCACAATGTGCAATCTACTTTTCAGTTCAGTAGTGATCGGCCTAAATTTAGTACCACAGGGGGAAGTATAGCCTTTGGGAAACAGTTAAAATTCCCGGATGATTATTTTTCATTTAGCACCTCGCTTA
>JAKMFK010000096.1 GCA_022425465.1 Bacteroidia bacterium
TGATTTTGATGTTGTTGGACTTTCGGACTTTCATTCGTGCAATAACCCCTTTCTCTTTACCAAAAAAAATGGCTAATAATGTGAATGAAGATAATACTACTACAATCCATGGACCAGTTGGCATAGCCGTTCCACTTGAACTAATAATAACGCCAATAAAACCACTTAACAAAGCAAAAATACCGGCATAAATCAGCATTGTTTTTATAGAATTAGTGAGGAACCGAGCACCACTTGCTGGGGTAATTAGTAATGCAGCCATGAGCACAACACCAACAGACTGGATACCAATAGCTACTGTAACAACAGTAAGCAAAGCTAGAAGTGCTTTGATAAATTTTATGTTAAACCCGATACTTTTTGCAAATTCTTCATCAAAGCTAATCAGACTAAAGGATCTGAGAAAAATACCAATGCAGATGGTATTGATTAATGCAATTACAGAAAATATAATGACATCTTGTAATGTCATACTTGCTGCTTTCCCAAACAGAAAACTATCCAATCCACTCTGCGAAGCATTCCCACTATGTTGGATTTTGGTGAGAAGAACAATCCCTATTCCAAAGAAAACACTTAATGTCAAAGCTAGAATAGTATCCGGTTTTAATTTGGATCTAATTTGTATATAATCTACAAGCCAAATGGATAGTAAACCTGATATTGTAGCACCGATCAAAAAATAAAGTGGGTTTTTAACTCCAGTAAGCATGAATGAAATTGCCACACCTGGTAAAACAGCATGAGAAACAACATCTCCTAGTAGTGCTCGCTTTCTCAAATATGAAAATGTACCTACAAGACCTGCCGAAAAACAAATTATACCAGCACCAATACTTACCACCCAAAAGGTGTAGTACTCACTTGAGAAATAACTAGATATATTTTGCCATAAACTCATTGATGTCTAATTGGGAATTCCTTGTTTTCAAGTTCTTGACTAATTTTTGATATCGTAGTTAATTTACCACCATACGTATCTGTTAAAATCTGATCGGTGAATACATCAGATGTTTTACCACAAGCAACTAATCGTGTGTTCATTAGAACTAAGTGATCAAAATAAGATTGGGCTGTATGTAAATCGTGGTGGACAATTACCAGTGTTTTACCTTTACTTTTCATGTCTTTTAAAAGATTTACAATCATTTCTTCTGTTGCGATATCAACTCCTGCAAACGGTTCGTCCATTAAAAACAATTCACCTTGTTGGGCTAATGCTCGTGCTAAAAAAACACGTTGTTGTTGGCCTCCCGATAATTGACTAATTTGTCTTTTAGCAAAACCTAACATATTGACCTTCTCTAGACTTTCCTGGATAATGTCATTATCCTCGCTAGTAAGCCTTTTAAATAAACCTCGAATATGGAATCGTCCCATTGAAACCACATCCCATACGCTTGCGGGGAAGTCCCAGTCTATATCCTGACGTTGTGGTACATAACTTACTTTGTGCCGAACTTTTTCTAGCTCTTGATCATATACTTTGGTATATCCAGTTGTTGGATTCACAACACCCATAATAGCTTTAAGCAATGTGCTTTTCCCACTTCCATTAGGTCCCATAATTCCGATAACTTGACCTTTAGGAAGCTTGAAATCAACATTCCAAATGGCCGGCTTCCTACCATAGAGAACAGTTAAGTTATGAGCTTCTATTATTGGTGTTGTTATCATTTCAATCCTTCGATTATGGTCTTAATATTTGAGATTAGCATTCCTTCATATGTTCCGCCAGGGGTATTTTTTTCTCCAAGAGCATCACTGTACAATGTTCCCCCTATTCGGATAGAATAGTCTCTTGCTTGAGCACTTGCAACGACTGCTTCTAAATTTTTGTTTGGAACACTTGTTTCAACGAATACGGCTTTAATCTGATTTTCGATGATAAAATCAGTTAGGTCTTTAATATCTTTGGTGCCGAACTCTGCAGTTGTTGAAATCCCTTGTAAACCTCTTACTTTAAACTTAAATGCATCTCCAAAATATTCAAATGCGTCATGGCTTGTTATTAAGATTCGTTGATTTGAATCAAGTTCTTCATCCAAAAGCTTTTGAAGGTTAGTTTTTGTAGACTGAATCTTTATAGCATAGTCTTGGTAATTTTTTAAAATACGATCTAGGCCATTTTGTTTCTCCAATTCTTTAGCAATGCCATGAAGACCTTCAAGCCAAAAATTGGGGCTAAACCATACATGAGGATCTACAAGGTCAGATGTATTATCTACTCGTTTTAGATTTGCCTTTTTAATGTAGTCACCAATCGCAAAAACAGGTTTTGTTTTTGAGAAATTTTTAAGCATTTGGGCCATTTTCCCCTCCAAATGCAAACCATTATATACAATGATGTCAGCTTCAGAGAGCTTTGATATATCGCCTTGCGATGCT
>JAKMFK010000100.1 GCA_022425465.1 Bacteroidia bacterium
GATTTCAATGCATCATCCATAGAATTACCATAACATGTGGCTGCAACAACTCGACCACCATTAGTATATAAACCATCATCATCACGTTTTGTTCCAGCGTGAAACAAAGTTTCACAATCTGAAGCAATATTGATAATTTTACCTTTATCGTATTGCTCTGGATATCCGCCAGATACAGCAAATACAGTTGTCGCATGTTCAGTTTTTTTGTTTGCATCTCTAGAAACTAGCTCCCCGTTCTTTGAATCTAAAATCATCTGAGACAAAGACTCGTTTAATCTTGGAATGATTACTTCAGTCTCTGGATCACCAAGACGAACATTATATTCAATCACCATAGGGTTATTTTCAACCAATATCAAACCAAAAAATACAAATCCTCTAAATTCTAAATTCTGAGATTTCAATCCATTAATCGTAGGTATGACGATTTGATTCATCGTCTTTTCATGCAAATCAGCTGTGTAAAAAGGGACAGGAGATACTGCACCCATACCACCTGTATTTAATCCTTTGTCTCCTTCTCCAATTCTTTTATAATCCTTAGCTTCAGGAAACATGACATAATGTTCTCCATCAGTTAATGCAAAAACACTAAACTCAATACCATCTAAAAACTCTTCAATCACTACCCTACTCGATGCTGACCCAAACTTCTCATTGGCTAACATATCCTTGAGTGATTTTTTTGCTTCATCTAGGTTATCTATAATTAGAACACCCTTTCCTGCAGCTAAACCATCTGCTTTTAAAACATAGGGTGGGTTTAACTTCTCTAAAAAAGTATAACCTTCCTCTAGTTCATCTACAGTAAAACTTTTATAAGCGGCTGTAGGGATAGATAACTTTTGCATGAACTCTTTAGCAAATGCTTTGCTACTTTCAAGTTTACCAGCATGTTTATCAGGAGAGAAGACATAAATATGTTTTGAATCCTCACTCCCCTCAAAATAATCTCTAACACCATTAGCAATAGCTTCCTCAGAACCAGGTAATACAGTATCTACATTATTTTCAAGACATACCTTCTTTAACGACTCAAAATCAGAAATATTAACATCTATATTCTTTCCACACATTTGAGTACCTGCATTCCCTGGAGCAATGTATATGTTGTCCTCCCCAATTTCCTGTTTAAGTTTCCATGCAATTGCATGTTCTCGAGCACCTGAACCTAGTATTAAAATACGCATGATGTTTAATAAACTTCAAAGATAAATATGGTTACTTTTGAAGTCAAAAATTTAAGCTAAATATATTCACATTTGATTCATGTATTTTAAAAATTTACTTGTAAATATTCAAATGGCATAATTTTAGTCAACAATTAATAAAAATATCATAATGATAAATTCTTTAGTAAACGGAATACAAAAACTATTTGGTAATAAGGCTGACAAAGATGTTAAGGGTCTTGAGCCCTTTGTTGGTATGATAAATTCAGAATTCATCAAGCTAAAAAACTTAAGTAATGATGAGCTTAGATCTAAAACAATATCATTTAAGAATCAGGTAAACGACTATTTGTCAGATATCGATCAAAAAATAGCTGACTTAAAGTCTGAGATAGATAATTCTTCTGCACATGAAATCGATTTAAGAGAAGATGCATATGAAAAAATCGATTCTTTAGAAAAAGATAGAGATGAAAAACTAGAGGATGTTTTAAATCAAATCTTGCCTGAAGCATTTGCTGTAGTTAAAGAAACTGCAAGAAGGTTTACAGAAAATGATAAAATAATAGCAAAAGCTACCGATTATGATCGGGATTTAGCAGCCACAAAACCTCACATTAACATCAACAATCATGAGGTTATATTTAATACCACGTGGGAGGCAGCAGGACAAGAAGTGACCTGGAATATGATTCACTACGATGTCCAGTTAATAGGTGGTGTTGTACTTCATCAAGGGAAAATAGCCGAGATGCAAACAGGTGAAGGTAAAACTTTGGTATCTACACTCCCTGCCTACCTTAATGCTCTTGGTCAAAGAGGTGTGCACATTGTAACAGTTAATGATTACCTAGCTCGAAGAGATGCTGAATGGAATGCACCAATTTTTCAATTTCATGGTCTTAAAGTAGATTGTTTAGATTACTACAGACCACATTCTGAGGAGAGGAAAAAGGCTTATCTAGCCGACATTACATACGGAACAAACAATGAATTTGGTTTTGACTATTTAAGAGATAATATGGCTCATAGTCCCGATGAACAAGTCCAACAAAAACATCACTTTGCAATGATTGATGAGGTTGATTCTGTCCTGATTGACGATGCGAGAACGCCTCTTATTATTAGTGGTCCTACGCCTAAAGGAGATATTCATGAATTCAATGAATTGAAACCCAAAATTCAAAAAGTTGTCGATGCACAAAAACGGTATTTAAACACTGCATTATCAGATGCTAAAAAACTTATCAAGGAAGGTAAAACTAATGAAAAAGAAGGCGGTCTTCTTCTCTACAGAAATTTTAGAGGATTCCCAAAAAACAAACCTTTAATCAAATTTTTGGGTGAACAAGGAATCAAGGCTATCATGACTAAAGCAGAAAATTACTATTTGCAAGATCAACAAAAAGAAATGCATATTGTTGATGAAGAGTTATACTTTACAATTGACGAAAAAAACAATCAGGTTGAACTAACAGATAAAGGAATAGATTTAATTTCCGAAAACAGTGGAGATAAAGACTTTTTCATACTGCCAGATGTAGGTAGTTCCATTGCTGAATTAGAAAAATCATCTATTTCTGAAAAAGAAAAACTGCAGAAAAAAGATGAACTCATGAGGGATTTCTCTGTAAAATCTGAACGAGTCCATAGTATAAATCAACTTCTCAAGGCCTATGCCATGTTTGAAAAAGATGTAGAATACATTATCCAAGACGGTAAGGTTAAAATTGTTGATGAGCAGACAGGTCGGGTTATGGATGGTCGTAGATATTCAGATGGTCTTCATCAAGCTATTGAGGCCAAAGAAAATGTTAAAGTAGAAGCAGCTACCCAGACATTTGCTACAATTACACTTCAAAACTTTTTCAGGATGTATCACAAACTGAGTGGTATGACAGGTACAGCAGAAACTGAAGCTGGTGAACTATGGGAGATATATAAACTCGATGTTGTTGTCATCCCAACTAATAAACCCATAGCAAGAGATGATCGTGAAGACTTAGTTTACAAGACTGTTAGAGAAAAATTTAATGCTGTTGCTGAGGAGATTGTCACGTTGCAAAAAGAAGGCAGGCCTGTGCTTGTTGGTACAACATCTGTTGAAATTTCAGAACTTTTGAGTAGAATGTTAAACATGAGGAAGATTAGACATAATGTTCTAAATGCGAAACAACACCAAAGAGAAGCTGATATTGTTGCTGAAGCTGGTCAACCAGGGGCAGTTACTCTTGCGACAAACATGGCTGGACGTGGTACCGATATCAAATTGGGCAAAGGTGTCAAAGAATCCGGTGGTTTAGCTATAATTGGTACAGAAAGGCATGATAGTAGACGTGTTGACAGGCAACTAAGAGGTAGAGCTGGAAGACAAGGAGATCCAGGATCTTCACAATTCTTTGTGTCTTTGGAGGACAACTTAATGAGATTGTTTGGTTCTGACAGAGTTTCTAAAGTTATGGATCGTTTTGGTTATGAAGAAGGTGAGGTTATTCAACACTCCATGATTACCAAAACCATAGAACGCTCACAGAAAAAAGTAGAGCAAAATAATTTTGGTATACGAAAGCGTTTATTAGAGTATGATGATGTGATGAACAAACAGCGTGTAGTGATTTATACGCGTCGAAAAAATGCACTATATGGAGATAGACTATCACTCGATATTAATAATGCTCTGTATGATTGGGTGGAGGATAATGTAAATGAATATAAAGATTTAAACGACTATGATGGATTTAAATCCGAAACGATAAGGCATTTGGCTTTTAATCCAGATTTAACAGAAGATGAATTTAATCAAGACAAGCCAAGCCAAATTACTCAAAATATTTTCAACCAATTAGTGGATGCATATACTCGTAAAAATGAAACTATTAAGGAAAAAGCTTTAATTGTTTTTAATAAGATTAATAAAGAGAGAGGTAAAGAAGTTAAAAATATTTTAGTGCCATTTTCGGATGGTAAAAAATCTCTTAATGTATCCATAAACCTTCAAAAAGCAATTGAAACTAATGGAGAAGAAATAATCAATGCATTCGAAAGATATGTTGCTCTTGCAATAATTGATGAAAATTGGAAAGAACATCTACGTGAATTAGATGACTTGAAACAATCAGCAAATAATGCTTCTATTGAACAAAAAGATCCATTACTAATATATAAACTTGAGTCGTTTAATCTTTTTCAAGGAATGATTAGTAGTTTAAATGCTGAAATGACCTCTATCCTATTCAAAGGTGACATTGCTACGCAAGACTCAGATGATGTCCGAGAAGCACGAGAAATAAAACGCTCCGAAGATCGTTCTTTAAAAACAAGTAGAGCATCGGATGTAATTGTTAATCAAAATAATAATAATCAAAATACGCAAGATCAACCTAAAGAAACTCCAGTACCAGTTAGGGCAGAACAAAAAGTAGGTAGAAATGATAATTGTCCATGTGGAAGTGGGAAAAAATATAAAAAATGCCATGGGAAAAATAATTAGCTTTTTAGCATTTATTAGTGTTTTTCTGTCAAGTAGTTCAGTGTATAGCCAGGTCACTACTGAAAATAACAATAAAATTGAGCAGCTTCTCATTATGAAAAATGCCGCAATAGACACTAATAAAATAGCTGGTTATCGAATACAACTTGCTTTCAATACCGATCGCTCAATTATCGATGATACAAAAGCTAATTTCTTAAAATTATTTCCAAAAAAAATTCAAAACTATACATTGTATCAACAACCCTATTGGAAATTTAGAGTAGGTAATTTCTATCGAGAAATTGATGCATTAGTCTCATTAAAAGAGATTAGGACATATTTCCCAGATGCTTTTATAGTTCCAGACAATATAAAGCGACCTTCAATTTCTAATTAACTTTGAAAAATTAATATATCATCATAATTTATAGATTTGATAGGTGATAGCTTAAGCAAATGAATCAATGACCAACACAGTAATTGTAAATTCAAAATCAGAGATTGGGGCTGGTACTAACGGGGCTAGCTTAGGAGTAGATGCTCTTAAATTTACTGCTAAAAACCAAAACAATATTTTTTTTTCTGATCGACTCTCTATAGATATCATCAATGAAAATCACAAAATATATAATAATAGATTGGAATATACTATCTCTAATCGTCTAGATTCTATGAATAGATTATATGATGACTTCTGCTTGAAATTTGAGGATATATATAAATCCGGGAACCTTCCTATTGTAATTGCTGGAGATCATTCTTCTGCTGGTGGAACAATTTCAGGAATAAAAAAGACTTATCCTCAAAAGAGATTAGGAGTAATCTGGATAGATGCTCATGCTGATTTACATTCTCCCTATACATCTCCTACTGGGAATATACATGGCATGCCATTAGCATTATCCCTTGGAATTGATAATATTGAATACCAAAAAAATGAGTTATCCTCCCAAACCATTGAATCTTGGAATACACTCAAAAACAATGCAAATATTTCTCCAAAAATTTCAACTAATGATATTGTAATTATAGGAGTTAGAGACATTGAAAAAGAGGAAGATTACTTAATAAAAAAACACAACATCAAAACAATTAAGGTTGAAGAAGTTCGAAATAATGGAGCATTAAAATCATCAAAAATGGCTCTTGAACACCTTGAGAATTGCGATATTATATATATTTCCTTTGATGTTGACAGCATGGATTGTGATTTAGTTTCATATGGGACAGGTACTCCTGTGCCCAATGGATTTTCTGAGTTGGAAGTAACAGATTTAATAGTAGAATTATGTAAAAGTCCAAAACTCTGTTGCTTTGAGATAACTGAAATCAATCCTTTGTTGGACGAAAAAACAAATACAATGGTAGAAACTGGGCTAAGAATTCTAGAAAAGGTCACTCATACTATTGAATCAAAGTTTATAGATACACTATGAAAATTCAAACAGTTATATCTCCATCTCTCTTTAGTCAAATTGAGTCTATTGAAGATAAAATAGTTGTAGTTATTGACATTCTGCGTGCTACTTCTACAATTACAACAATCATCAATAATGATGCTAAAGCATTGATCGCTGTTAAAAATGAATCGAGTGCTTTAGAATATAAAAGTGACAATTATTTGATAGGTGGTGAACGAAACGGTGAAACTATTCCAGGTTTTGATTTTGGCAACTCTCCTTTTGACTATAACAAAGTTCTTGTTAGAAATAAGACTGTTATTCTAACTACAACTAATGGCACAAAGTGTATTGAAATGTCTTCAAATGCAAGTGAGGTAATTATTGGGTCATTTCTAAACCTAACAGCCGTAGTTAATTATGTTCAAGGAAAGGGAAAAGATATTGTTCTTTTTTGTGCTGGTTGGAAAGATAAGGTAAATCTCGAAGACAGTCTATTTGCAGGGGCATTCGCTTTAAAGATTCAAAACGCAATCA
>JAKMFK010000137.1 GCA_022425465.1 Bacteroidia bacterium
GTTTGTGTGTGGACCCAATCTACTCCAAAAACAGTGGCTCCTCATGGTTGAATATGGCAGACCCACATGCAGATTATCACGAGGTTAGTTGGATTAATGACAATGAATTTTTAATTGGTAATGATGCCGGTGTCAGTCTTTTTAATAAAAACATCATGACGAGGTATGAAGACTTGAATAACGGGTTAAATATTACCCAATTTTATGCTGGGCACTACTATCCAACAGGAGAATCAATCATTGGAGGAACTCAAGATAATGGAACCCGTTTTAGTAATGAGGGCAACCAAACATTCAGTAACATTAATGGTGGTGATGGTGCGTTTTGTGCAGTCAATCAACAAGATGATCGAGTTCGGTATGTCTCGTCACAATACCTCAATATGAGAAGACAGAGCACTTCAGGAAACAGAAATATAAGTCGTGATATAAGAAATGCTGTTGGAGGCAATGATGGAGTATGGTTTATCAATCCTTTTGAAATCAACAATTTGGATGGAGACCAAATCTATGTGCCAACAAAAAGAGCTACCTATCGTTCTCTAGATGCTGGTGATAGTTGGATAGAACTAACTACCGATTTATTAGGGGATTCTTACGCTGTTGGTTTGAGTAATTCTACAAATCCTACTGCTTATATTGGCGGTACAGCATCTCGATTGTACAGAGTAAAAAATGCTGGATTAACGCAACCAAACTTGGAGGAAAGCATGTGGACTACAGAATATCCAGGCTTCCTAGGTAGCACCATCGGATGTATTGAAGTTGACCCCAATAATGATAGCACTATTTATTGTGGACTTGTTAATGTAAACACTCGACCACGTATTTGGAGAATTCGAAATGCTATTTCTGATAACCCTGTGTGGGATGACATCAGTGCTAACCTGCCTGAAAGTTTACCCGTAAACTGGATTGAAGTTGACCCTGACATGAGTGAGCATATATTAATCGGTACTGACTATGGACTATACACCTCACTAAATGCTGGAGCTAGTTGGCAAAAAGAAATGCGTATACCGAATGTTCCTATAGATCAAATTCGTTTGAGAAGTAGTGACCGAAAATTATTCATCTACACGCATGGTCGTGGTATATGGACTGCTGATTTAACCAATGACCCAGTTGCATCTATTCAAAACCAACAATTATTAGAAGTAAGTATCTACCCAAATCCAGCTGATAATTTCGTACACATTAATGGCGAATTTGATCAGGTGAATATCTACTCTTTAACTGGAAAAAAAATGGGTTCTTTCTATGAGCATGATGTCCCCACATCATCGTTGCAAAATGGAACTTACTTTTTTGAGGTAGTTAACGGAAACCAAACGAGTACCAAAAAATTGGTAATCGCTCACCCTTAAAATTAAGTAATTGCTATAACAATTTCTTTTCGCTGATTAGACAATTCGTCTTTGTCTTTTTCTTTCATTCCAAACCACGCTAGTTGTTTCCAAAAATAAGGCAGTAAGTCAACAAGTCTAAACCAACAAATTCCACCATATATAGAGCCTGCAGTCAATAAAATTGCCCATAAAGGAGAAAACCAACTAAAGAAGAAAATAGCAACCCCCGTCACAAGAAACAAGGACAAAATCATTACAAGACCTACCTTGAGAGAATCATGAAAAACGACATTTTTGATTTTTTTATCAATCAATGACATAGAAAATTGCCATATTAACCTCCAAACAACATATGTCGGCAAACTCACACCAAAAGTAAAAAGAGCAATAAATACAGAAATTGCATCAAAAGATCTCCCCCCAACATTGGCATCGTCAACATCAAAATCATGCAATGACTTCATGTAGCTCCGTACTTTTTCAGCTGTACTTTCACTAATAGAATTGAGTTTTGCAATCGATAATTCCCAAGTATTAATAGACTTAAACGTAAAAGGACGATAATTCTCATTAATCATGAGTTCTTGTAAGAACTCTTTTTCTTCCGTAAAATCCCCTTTAGTTATGACCACATGATTCTCCAACGATTCTTGTAGCCTATTGGTAAATTGCTCTGCAACTTTCTTTTCATTTTCTTGGATAGCTTCTTTGTAATCTTTAACTGCGATTGGTTTGTCGAATGAAACATGAATAGTCTGCATCAAAGAACCAAACTTTGAATAATTTAAAGCAGTTGGAACAATATGAAGATCGAGATTATAATCACTCCTTTTAGCCATTTCAATTGCTATGTGACCCGTTCCCTTTCTTAGCCTGCGAACAGCCTTTTCTGGGTAGGAGCTTCCCTCAGAAAATATAAGGACTGTCTCATTTTTTGTAAAAAGATCGTACAATTCATCCATGGTTTGAGTATTCCCTTTACGAGCTACCTTAGAATTGGCATCTCGGGCTCTAAAAATAGGCCTCAATCGCATACTTCTGAATAAGTAATTAGGCAATGGTTTTAGAAAAACATCCCCACGAGTAAGTGTATATATTTTACATCCACTCATATGCTCATAGACTACCCCATCTAAAAACGAATTGGGATGATTACCTGCTAAAAGAACAGGTTTATCTTTTGGAAAATTTTCAAATCCATCAAAATGAATTTTTCGAAAAAAACCACCTAATGGCAACCTTAGCGAGTTTCTACAAAAATGAAATACCCAATCTTTAAACATGTTTAACTTTTATGAAATCACCGTACCACTTTGATCTGTAATTTTCTGACGGATCTTTAACAAATTATCGTGGACATGTTGTAATATCATAATATCCTCATCCGTTTCCGCGACTTTTAACTTCTCTTGGTTTTCTTTCATCAATAGATCAATGTGCTTGAGCTTTAAATAATTTAAATTCTCTATCACTTGACTTTTGTAGTTTTCTTGGTCGGATTTTACAAATTTTTCAAAATTGTCTTCCCATCCCTTACTCAAGTTATGACGGACAGAAAGTACCTCTGCTGCTATTTTACTGGATGTCGCATTTCTTATGAAATAAAGCTCATTGAGCACTTTTTGCTCCTTTAAATGGGCATATGCATCTTTAAATATCTGACTGTATTCTTCTGAAATCGGCCATATTTGTTCTTCTTCAAATTCATTGAAGATAAACTCAGCTACCGTAATCTTATCATTAAATTCTTTGTCAGCATGGAGGATTAATGTTTTTAAAATTTCTTCCTCTTGATAATTCTTATTGTCTGTTATGTTGGGCGAGTTTCTAGTTTCATAATTCGGCTGGTATTCAAAACCAGGTGTTGGACCATCAGAAAAAGACGATGTATTCGCTTTTTGAACTCGTCGTTCTTCTCGATCTTTTTGCTTACGATTGTTGATTCGGAATTTATTGACCTCCTCAATAATTATTCGTTCTGGGATATCTAATTTATTAGATGTTTCTGAGATAAAAGCTGCACGTTTGAGAGGATCAGGTAAAGCTGCAATATTCTCTGCAACTAAACGAGCTGCCTCCGCTTTTTGAATTGGGTCTGATGGATTTTTACCCAATTTCACTTCTTGGATGAGTTCCACAAAATTTTTAGCTGAGTCATTTACATACTCATGAAATGCAGCACTTCCCCTTTTTTGAATAAAACTGTCTGGGTCTTCATCTGGAGGAAAGAGAACAACTTGAACATTGATGTCTGCTGATAAAAGAGTCTGAATATGTTTCAAACTTGCATTAACCCCAGCCTCGTCTCCATCAAATAACATCGTTACTTGATGAGTAAATCGCATAATTAATCGTGCTTGTTCTTCTGTGAAAGCCGTACCGCTGGCAGCTACAACATTATCCACCCCACTTTGATGTAAACTTACCACATCCATATACCCTTCAACTAAAAATACGGCGTCATTTTTTCGGATGGATTGTTTACATACGTTCAACCCATAGAGTTCCTTTCTTTTCTCATACACCACAGTTTCAGGACTATTCAAATATTTAGGTGCCTTGGTATCCTTTTTAATTATTCGACCACCAAAACCTAACACTTTCCCAGATACACTAAATATTGGGAAAACAATTCTGTCTAAGAAGGTATCACGAAGATTCGACTCTATAATTCCTTGATCATCATTTATCTTTTTAACTAGACCAGCATCGAATAGCTGTTGGGATGTATAACCATTTTTTATTCCTTCTTGTAAAAGATGATCTCGTTGAGTTCCACTGAGACCAATATAGAAATGATCGATTGTTTGCTGATTTATTCCTCGTTCTGTCAAATAGGGTTTATAGATAACCTTCCCATCCTGACTTGAATTTAATCGTTCATAAAAGTGATTTTTTGCAAATTCAAGACATGCATATACCCCATCTTTTATTCGAGCTTCCTCTTTCAACTCATCTACATCAATCTGCCCCTCATCTATCTCAATATTATACTTCTCAGCCAAAAACTTAATCGCAAGTGGGTATGATAACCCCTCGTGTTGCATTATAAATTGAAAAATATTTCCTCCCTCACCACAACTAAAGCATTTGAATATACCCTTACTCGGCGAAACACTCATGCTTGGACTCTTGTCATCGTGAAAAGGACAAAGCCCTTTAAAGTTAGCTCCAGCTCTTTTAAGGGTAACATATTCACCAACTACTTCCTCTATTGGAGCAACATCAAAAATTTTATCTATGACCTCTGGTGGTATCAATTTACTACAAATGAAATGAATTGCTTCTAAACATGACAACAATGTGGAGAGATATTATCATCCCATTAAAAAACAAATTATATACCTTTGAAGTATGAACCTATCTGATAGGATTAAACATCAAGTAGATGCTAACTTTGACGAGCTAGTAGCCACAAGAAGGCATTTGCATAGTCACCCTGAACTGAGTTTTGAAGAATTTGAGACTACTAAATTTATCGCTGATAAATTAAAGTCCTTGGGATATGATCTTCAGCAAATTACTGAAACTGGCGGATACATTGATATTCGAGGGGAAAATCCAGACTCCAAAGTAATTGCTTTAAGAGGAGATATTGATGCCCTCCCTATTCATGAAAAAACAGATAAAGAGTATGCTTCAAAGAATGATGGTGTGATGCATGCTTGTGGTCACGATGTACACACAACTTGCTTACTAGGAGCAATTCAAATTATCGATACAATGAAGGACGAATTTGAAGGCACTATCCGTTGCATTTTTCAGCCCGGTGAGGAGAGGCTGCCTGGTGGGGCAAGTATTATGATTAAGAATGGTGTCTTAAAAAAACCTCAAGTTGAAAAAATAATGGGTCAGCATGTGATGCCTCTCATTGATGTAGGGAAAGTAGGTTTTAGAAGTGGTCTTTATATGGCTAGTGCAGACGAAATATATATCAAAGTCATTGGGAAAGGTGGTCATGGAGCCCATCCACACCAAAATATTGACCCAGTATATATTGCTGCTCAAATCATCACACAACTCCAATCAGTAGTAAGTAGACATGCCAAACCAAGTATTCCAAGTGTTTTGAGTATTGGGAAAGTTATTGCAAATGGTGCTACGAATATTATCCCTAAAGAAGTTTCTATGGAGGGTACATTCCGAACATATGACGAAGAATGGCGTAATAAAGCTCATAAACTAATCATAAAAACGTGTAACGAAACTGCTCAAATACACGGTGCAAAATGTGAAGTTGAAGTTAGAAAAGGATATCCATTTCTCAAAAATGATGAGGACTTAACTACACAAACTATAAATTGGGCAAAAGAGTACCTTGGAGAGGATAATGTAGAAGAATTAGAACTTTGGCCTGCTGGTGAAGATTTCGCCTATTACTCTCAAGAAATCCCAGCAAGTTTCTATCGCTTAGGAATTAGAAACCAAAATAAGTTTGATCAGACCATGTTGCATACTCCAACTTTTGATATTGACGAAGATGCACTCAAGATTGGAGCAGGGTTAATGGCTTATCTTGCATTGAGAGAATTAAACCAATGATTTAAATACTAAATCTTACTTTCATGAAAACTCATCAACAAATCCTAGGTCAAGAGGGCGAAAATATTGCTACAAAATATTTGGTTGACAAAGGCTACATTATCCTCAAACGCAACTTCAGATGGGGTCATGCTGAAGTTGATATTATTACCCAATTCAACTCACAACTTGTTGTAGTTGAAGTAAAGACAAGATATACCTCAAAATATGGCGATCCAGAACAAAGTGTTTCCTTCAAAAAACAACAACTACTGGCACAAGCTACAGAAGCTTATCTAATCACTAATAATTTAGATTTAACGATAAGGTATGGTATCATATCAATCATAAAAAACCAATACAAAACTGAAATCACCCATCTTGAAGATGTGTTTTGGCCAGGGCCATATTGACCATTAAAGTTTGATTAACTTTTTTCGAATAATTTGACTACTTCCTGAGGTAACAATTGCGGTGTAGATTCCTTTTGAAAGACTAGTTACGTCTATTTGATGCCAATTATTGTTCGGATTTATCCTTTCCAGAAATAGACACTTGCCATGGATATCTATAATCGATAAATGAC
This sequence comes from Bacteroidia bacterium, assembly GCA_022425465.1. Taxonomy (GTDB): domain Bacteria; phylum Bacteroidota; class Bacteroidia; order NS11-12g; family UBA9320; genus UBA9320. Next base: position 6,457 of record JAKMFK010000137.1, read on the forward strand.
CCTCCATGGGTAGTTGCATTTTCCAGGTCAATAAATCTCTAACTGGATTATTCATAGTTAAAAAGTTTTGATATACTCTTTTTTGTGAATGAGCAGTCGTCCTATTTATCTTCATTTGCATCGCAACAGGTAAATGATCACTCATATTATAAAGTGCATTGAGGACATCAGCTGGAACGGAATTATTAGTACCCGAATTTAAGCTTGAATTAAAATGTTGGCCATCATTCCCCAAAGCTTTGTAACTACCACTTATATAACCATAGCCCCGTTGATTTGAGATAACCTCCTGACCACATAGCACCATATCAAATCGGTCATCCATACCCCCTCCTGAAAAACAACTGC
>JAKMFK010000152.1 GCA_022425465.1 Bacteroidia bacterium
CCAAGATCGAGAATGATAAAAAACATCAAACTAAAATTGAACAATGCAAAATAGTTTCCATAAATTTCTTGTGAAAGGGCATTCTGAACAGCTCTATCAATTACCAAAATCCATACTGGTTTTACAAGTAAATTTAATACCTGCATAAAAGCGATATCAGACAGGTATTTTTTTAGCATGTTAGTTTTGGGTAGTTAGCGTTTTTCGCTCTATAATTCTTGTGAAATTGAGTAAAAGGAATCCTACTACAAAGAAAACCATCATCATCAAAACTGACATCCTCATATTGCCAAATATGCCCTCAAGAAGTCCAAACAAAAATGGACCAATGATTAGCCCCACTTTCTCCATAACATCATAAAAACTAAAGTAGGATGCAGGGTCATCTGTTTTAGGCAACATTTTACTGTAAGTTGATCGACTTAATGATTGAGTTCCTCCCATAACAAATCCTACTATAGTTGCCAAGAAATAAAACTCGAGAGGAAAATGAATAAAATAAGCAATTATGGTACAAATCACCCAGATAAATGTAGATACCATTAAGGTCTTAAGATTACCTATTTTTTTAGATAAGCGAGAAAGGGCATAAGCTCCAATAACCGCAATCAATTGAATTAAAATAATGCTTACAATTAATCCTATCTTATCTGACTGCCACCACTCACCGTCATCAATCCAGTTTATCTCTTTACTTGCAAATAAAACCGCCAAAAGCATAACAGTTTGTACGCCCATATTATATGTGAAATAACTAGCTAAGAACCACTTTACTTTTCTATAGTTTTTTAACTGTTTCCATACTTTCATTAACTCTCTATAACCATACCAAACGATATTGTGTTGTTTCTCTCTTGTCTCATAGTGGCTTGAATTAGGAAGATAATAATAGGTATACTGAGCAAATCCTATCCACCAAGCTCCAACTAATACAAATGCAAAACGAACTGGCATTACTCCAAGAACTTGAGTTAATAATAAAATTGTCACTAACAATAAAACACTTCCAATATAACCTAGAGCAAAACCTCTTGCACTGATTTGGTCATGTTGATCCTTATCTGCAATTTCTAACAGAAAAGAATTATAGAAGACCAAACTCCCCCAAAAACCAATACTAGCAAAAAATAAAGGCAACATACTTAGCTCCAGATTTTCTACATCAAAAAAATAAAGCGAGATACATCCAGCAGCACCCAAATAGCAAAAAAACTGCATAAATCGTTTCTTAGTTCCTGAGTAGTCTGCAATTCCTGATAAGATAGGAACCATAATGACTACCAGCAAAAATGATAAAGAATAGACGTATGAATACAATTCTGTATTAATAAACTCTCTACCCAAAAACAGGACCATATCAACACTCTCACCATTAATTTCACGAATTAGACCATTTTTCGAAGCGTGATTTTTTGTAACGGTTTGATAAAAAATAGGGAAAATTGCAGTGGATATGATAAGGTTGTAAACAGAATTGGCCCAATCGTAAAATGTCCAAGCTCTGATTACTTTAGGATCGTTTTTTTTGAATACTCGCACAATTGTCTTCAAAGCAAACAAAAAAAATAAGACAACAAGAACTTAGTTATACACCTATGCAGCCTTTAGTCTTAATTTATCGATGACTTTTTTAGCATCTTTAATCTCAATACTAATTTTTTTAATCGAATCCTCAGACGGAGAATCATACATATAATCACTTAAAATCTCCTCACAAATTGATCGCAACCCTCTAGCCCCAAGCTTAAACTCAAGAGCCTTTTCAACAATGTAATCAATAACCTTATTTGATATTTCTAACTCAATGCCTTCCATCTGAAAAAGAGCTTCATATTGTCGGATTAAGGCATTTTTAGGTTTTAGTAAAATTGATTTCAATGTTTCTGCATCGAGAGGTTTTAGTGCTGTTAAGATTGGAATTCTTCCAATTATTTCAGGTATAAGTCCAAATTGTTTAACATCAGCCTGCATGACAAACTCAAGGTATTGGTCTGTTTTTATTTCTTCTTTGGGTTTTGATTTGAAACCTAAAGCATCAGCTTGGAGACGTCTACTAATAATTTTATCAATGCCATCAAAAGCACCTCCACAAATAAATAAGATATTTCTAGTATCAATCTTGATCATCTTTTGGTCGGGATGCTTTCTACCCCCTTGCGGTGCTACATTGGCAACAGTGCCCTCCAATATTTTCAATAGACCCTGCTGGACACCTTCACCACTAACATCTCTTGTTATACTTGGATTATCAGACTTTCTAGCAATCTTGTCAATTTCATCAATATAAATTATACCCCGTTCAGTAGCCTCTTTATCATAATCTGCAGCTTGATACAATCGAGATATAATACTTTCTACATCCTCGCCTACATAACCAGCCTCTGTCAATACAGTAGCATCTGCAATACAAAAAGGAACATCAAGACACTTAGCTAGTGTTCTTGCTAGTAGTGTTTTACCTGTGCCTGTTTCACCAATTAGAAGAACATTCGATTTTTCTAATTCGACATCAAATTTTTCGGACTCGAAAGACAATCGCTTGTAGTGATTATACACTGCGACACTTAATGTTTTCTTTGCTTTCTCTTGACCGATAACATATTCGTCCAACAGTGCTTTTATTGCTCTTGGTTTTTTTAAATCAAATAATAACTCATTATTCTTAAGTGGCTTTGTTCCAGACTCACTGAGAATTATTTCATTACCTTGTTGAATACAATCTTCACAAATATGAGCATCGATACCCGAGATAAGTAATCCTACCTCTCCTTTACTCCTTCCACAAAAAGAACATGTTAATTGCATAA
>JAKMFK010000176.1 GCA_022425465.1 Bacteroidia bacterium
CATTATCTAAGAATTCTTCATCTCGTATACCGTCTTTATCTCGGGTGATTACATATACGGTTGCACTGTGTTGAAGTAGTCTACGGGCAAATCGCAAAGTCACATCATAGGCATACTCATCTTCACACAGTAAATGACCGTCTTTTTTTCCAATTGCACCGGGGTCTGGTCCACCATGACCACTAATTAGATAATATACTTGACCTTTTAATTTTTCACTAATTATTGATGTTTTTTCGTATTTATCCCCGAAAATGGGAAATATTTCTGTTCGAAGAACGGTCTCTTCAATGTTGGTCTCCTCATTACTTTCGGATTCGTTTTTAGTTGGTTCTTTTTTATCGTTGATATTTGGGTTTTCCTCAACTGCAGTATTTTCTTTTACTTCCTCTTCATTGCAATTCGACACGTGTAGCGGAACCCACAAAACTTTATCTTCTCTGAAGTCAGATTCTCTAAGGCCCTTTTCATGAGCATTTTCATTAAACTGTTGTATGTAAATCGCTAGGTCATAGTCATTATTTCCAATTGTGGTACGTATGCTTTTTCCATTGTATTCAAAAATATGGATAGGCAATTTGTAGGATTTGGATAGTATCAGGTGACTAGTTCGTTTCAAGTCGTTTATTTTAAGGAATGTATCTACATTGCAGGGGTAGGCACTTAGGTCAAACCGGTCAAGTAAAACTGAAATACCATCTCCTGGTTGAGCTTTTGTTGTCAGGTAATTTTGGGAGAATCCATAGTAGGGGAATATAAAAATTAAGAAAAGTACTATGTGTTTATTTAATTGACCAACCATTCGTTCCTGTGAGTGGGACAAATTTAAAACGACCATGTGAGGTTTCTTGGTATTCATTATCACCAATTCGATGTACAAGTATCATTTTTTGGACATCCAATTCACCAACAGGAGCTACTAATTTTCCACCTATTTTGAGTTGACTAACCAGAGATTTAGCTAATGACGGGGTGCCTGCTGTGATGATGATTTTATCGAAGGGTGCTAATTCAGGAATTCCTAATGATCCGTCGCCAAGAATAGTAGAAATGTTTAATCCTAGTTTAGAGAATAGCAGTTTCGCTTTTTGATGGAGAATTTCAACGGTTTCAATGGTATGAAGTTGGGCTCCCATTATTCTTAGTATGGCAGCTTGATAGCCAGACCCCGTGCCAATTTCAAGTACCTTATCCCCTGATTGAACATCCAAAAGTTCAGTTTGCTTGGCTACAGTATAGGGTTGTGAAATGGTTTGTTTCTCATATATAGGGAAGGCAATGTTTTCATAGGCCTTATCGGAAAAGTCAGAAGGGAAGAAAAAATGCCTTGGAACATGCTCAATCGCTTTTAGAACAGTAGGAGATGTGATGCCTAATTTTTTAAGTTCTTGAATCAGTTGGTTGCGTTGTCCTTTGTGTTTGTATGTGTCTTTGAGCAAGTGTTTAGTTTTTAATACGGCAAAAATATCATTGTTTTTAGCTCAAAAGAAATTAGCCTTTAATTCGTACTATAAATTCATATCAAATAAGTGCGAGTTGGAATAATAGGGACAGGTAATTTTACAAAAAGTGTTTTGGATGCTTTGCAGAAAGAGGATTACCTCACGATAGTTGGAGGATATGAATCTATTCATGCTGATGGGTTTCAAAACTTCGATTCAATCAATGCATTAATTGATTCAGTGGATATGGTTTTAGTCTTGGATTTATTGTCATGCAACTATGAAGATTTTTCAGAGGTTTTAAGGTATAGCCGACATCTTTATATTGAAAGTCCAGGTTTGTTAGCTAGAAGAGATTTAAGTCGACTAGAGCTACTGGCAAATGAGGCGAGTGTTTCACTTCAAATTGGATTGAAACAACGATTCTACAATTTTTTTGACGATTTAAATAAATATGAGGTTTATCCAAGAATCATTGAGTCTAAGCGAAATGTTAAGTTCAACTCTAAATCTACACAGTTAAGTGTGGTAGATGACTTGATGAACCATGATGTAGATATTGTATTAAAATTGGTTAATTCAGATGTCAAATCGGTTTATTCAACAGCGGTTGGTGTCTATTACAAAGATCCAGACATTGTAAATACGAGAATAGAGTTTTATAACGGTTGTGTTGCCAATTTATCTGCTAGTAAGATTGCAGATAAAGAAACCCATAAAACAGAGGTTTTTCAAAAAAATCTTCACTGTTCGATTAATTATATCAAACAGGTGATCCATGTTCAAAGTAATCAAAGTAATTCTGGAGAAATTAGTGAGGATTGGGGCATACGAACAAAATACGACCAGCAAAAAGATGATTATACTTTCATGTTAAAGAGAGAAGTTTCCTCATTTTACAACTCTATTACAAATAATATGGAGCCAATTGCTGGGATTTCGCAATATTTGCAACTTCAGTCAGTGACTGATAAAATTAAGGAGCAATTAGAACGCAATTTTACAACCAACGTATAAACCATTTCCTATTTTATTTAGGGATCCTATTTATATTGTCAACTTTTAGTAGTTGTGATACAGAGGAGCCAATTCCATCTTATGTTTATATTTCCAATAGTGGTCTTTATACAGATGTAGAACAAGGCAGTAACTCACATGATATCGTAGATGGGTGGGTGTATTGTGATGGTATTTTGATTGGTGTTTTTGAATTACCTGTTAGAGTCCCCATATTACAAGCAGGAGAACATACGATAACAGTCGTTCCAGGGATTAAGAAAAATGGATTATTCAACGAACGGGTGACCTATCCATTTTATTCGCCATTTGAACAAAAGCTAGACTTAATTCCATCGGCTATAGATACAATTCTTCCAGTTGTAAGATATCGAAATAATATTACATTTAGTTGGTTAGAAGATTTTGAAGATAACGCTATTTCAGTAGAAAAAAGTGGTTCAAATACAACTACGGATAGCATGTTTGTGACTTCTGATCCAGTTCATGTTTTCAATTATGA
>JAKMFK010000178.1 GCA_022425465.1 Bacteroidia bacterium
CCATAATTCCCATTCACTTCAAAATTGATGTCATAAGGTAAAGTGTAGCTTACTTGTGTAAACCAAATCAGACTCCATTTATTTAAATCAATGGAATAGGTTGCCGACTTTAAATCGTTGTTTAGAACAATAAATCCTGTAAATCCTTCTACACCCGGGATAAAATCTAAAGGTCCAAACAATCGAAAATTCCAGTTGGTGTTGTTTTCAATATTAACCTCCAATTGCCGAATCTGTGCAGTGGTATCGTCTTGTTGTATAATATTGAAAATAGCATCTTCTGTACTGCTGTAGCCTATGCTAAAAAAGGGTTGTCCTTCATAGGTTAAATTGAATTGATACTTATTGGTAAAAGCAGGAATAAGATTGGGGTTACCTTGACTAGCAGAATAGGGATCGAGGAATTCTTCAAAAGTATTCAAGCTACTATATGAAGGACGTTGAATTCGGTAACTGTAAGATAAATTGGCGCCAATGATATCAGTTATTTCTCGGGTAATGGAAGCACTGGGAAAAATTTTCTTTATAGGGCGCTTTCTGACATTTGAACGTGGAGAGCCATTGCGCATAAAAATGGAATTCCCATTAGTATTGCTGTCCTCATAGCGTAAACCTCCTGAAAATGACCACTTTTCGATCTTGGCAATGGCTTTAGTATATAGCGCAAAGATGGTCTCTTCGATTAAAAATTGACTGCTCTTCTCTTCCTTAAACTGAAACAGCTCATTTTCGTCTTGATCAAAGGACTGTAAATCATTATCGGTACTCACGTCTGCGAAACGCGAACCAAAACTAATCGAAAACTGATCGGATAGGGTTTTGGTATAGTCCAGTTGATAGGTAGTGATATCAAAGGAACCGTCTTGTTGATATTTTCGGTTCACAAAGGGAATTGTGCTCTCTGGTAAATCAGCCAGCACATTAGTATTTTCACTCTTAAACTGAATGTAATTTATGTCCAGGCGTAATTTGTCCGTTTCTGTCTTGAATTCGTAATACGGATTTAGATTGAAATTGTAGCGCTCAAGATCCAGTCGATTCTCTGAAAAAAGCACGTTTGCCGAGTTGGGCTGAAAAATTAGCGTGGTACTGGATGCAATTCTGTCGGATGTTCTTCTGTAATACTGCCCGCTAATTCCTATAATACTGTTTGCACTTAGGTTGTAATCGATACTTCCACTCCACCTAAAGTTACTGGGGTCGTAAGGTTCAATAGTGGTTTGATCGTAGGTTTCATCACCCACTTTTCGCACCAAAAACAAATCATCTCGCCAAGTGGGTTGTGAATGACTGATTCCAGTTTGCCAGTTCAGTTTATTCTTATAGCTTGCAATTGAAAAGCCAGCACCGTATTCAACCCCCTGGTCTTCTCCTACCCAAGAATTGACGTTCCCATGCGTCCCAAAGCGAACGTTTTTTTTCAGAATAATATCGATGATCGCTCCCGTTCCAGCCGCTTCATATTCTGCACCTGGTTGTTCAATCACTTCTATTTTTGCTATATTATCTGCTGGAAAATCGCGAAGTAAGGTTTGAACATCCATGTATTCAGTAGTTTTCCCATTAATCAATATCCTCACTCCTCTGTTCCCAGCAATCGAAATACCATTATTGGTGACAATTACCCCAGGCACTTTGCGCATTACATCTTGAAGGTTGGTGTTGATCATGTTAGAGTTTTCAATATCCACCACCAATTTTTCTGCAGTTTGTCTAATAACTGGACGCTTACTTTTAACGACTATTTCATCTAACATCTGGACATCTTCAATCAAAACAAAATTAAAATTCTGATTTTCTTGCAGTAAAAATTCTTCACTGATTTTAGATTCGAATCCCAAAACAGATATTTCTAGACGATAATATCCTTCTTGTGCTACCTCCATGTTGAAATAGCCTTTAGAGTCTGAAACAACACCAATCAAATATTCATCTTTGTCTTTTTCGTATAATGTAATGTTGGCAAAAGGAATTGGAACCCCTTCTTCATCACTAATTTTTCCAGTAATCAAAGATTGACCAAAGGAATTCTTACAGATGATTATAAAAA
>JAKMFK010000190.1 GCA_022425465.1 Bacteroidia bacterium
GGATTTATACTCTTGGATGATTCATCATCCTCGTCCTTTTCAGACCTATCTCTTTCAATGCGAAGAATAACTGCCTTCTTGTTTTTAATGTATTTTCGATAAACTCGAATCACATCTTCTTTTGTCACTGAACTATATCGATCAATATCGTCTTGTAAGTTGTATCCATTCCCTCTCATCATGTCATAACTTGCCAATACCTCCGATTTTGCATCAATACTATTTAACGTACTATATGTAGAAATCAAAGCTTGAGTTTTTGTAATCTCAATATCCTCATCAGAAACACCTCTTGTTTCAAACTCTTCGATAGAAGCACGGATATTCTTCTCAACATCAGCCTCACTCATTCCTCCTGCCATGGTTGGTTTAGTGATAACTTGGATACCAAACATACCTGCAAGTTCAAGCGTTTGGTGAAATGCACCCACTTGAAGTGCAAGTTCTTTTTTCTCCAGATTCTTGTATAAAATTGAGTTATTTCCACCACCGATAATTCTACTAAGAATATCAAGAGCAGCCTCATCTGCATGGTATTCTGGCACTGTTGGAAAGGCCATGAGTGTCAATGGAGCAAAAATGTTATCGTAATCCTTTACATAATAATCCGTGGACAAGAACGGCTTCTTAGGATACATATCCCTTACCTCAGGACATTTAGCTATCCCTTTGAAGTATTTTTCAGCCCACACTTTAACTTCTTCTGGGTTAACATCACCTGAAACAATTAAAGATGCATTATTTGGTCCATACCAACGAAGGAAAAAGTTTCTAAGATCTTCAAAAGAAGCCAAATCTAAATCATCAACAAACCCGATTGGTGTCCATTCGTATGGATGATTAGCAAACAAGGACTTAAATAAAAGTTCATTGACCATACCATAAGGTTGATTGTCGTATCGTTGTCTTTTTTCGTTTTTTACTGCATTTCTTTGATTTTCGAACTTCTTCTGAGTAAATCCTTCTAGATGTGTACCCATTCTATCTGCCTCAAGCCATAATAAGGTTTCTGTCATATTACTTGGAGCAGTCTGATGATATACTGTTTTATCAAAAGAGGTATAAGCGTTGTTTGTACCTCCCGATTCACTAATTATTTTGAAATGCTCCTCATCTGCTACGTTTTTAGAACCTTGGAACATCATGTGCTCAAAAAAGTGAGCAAATCCACTATTTCGAATACTTTCCCTTGCACTACCCACATGATAAGCCACTCGAACATGCACTGTAGGGTCTGAATGATCTTCGTGTATGATTAGCGTTAAATCATTGGCAGGAAGCTTATATTTTTCATAAGGTATGAGGACTTTACCCTCTTCTGGGGTTACTTTTTCAATTAACTCAAATGAAGATTGAGCATTTGAAAATGAATACGCAAAAGCCAAAAGAGTTAATGTTAGGATATTTTTCATGTGTTGTTAAATATTATATTTATTGAGGTTCAAATCAACGAGTATAAAAAAATTAAAACAAGTTATATCGATGAATTGATGTTATTTTAGATAAAAAATTTAGTTAAATGAAAATCATTTAATGGTTACTTGAATAGTCTCAGCCCATTCTTCTCCATAAGATACATGCATACCGTCTGCAAATTGGAGTGTTAAATCATAAGTACCTGGACTTAAGGAAACAGAATCCTCACTTTGCCCCCCTCCATAATGAATATGTTGTTCATCAGCAATAATGACCAGACCAGCATCAATAGGTCCATCATTCACAATCAGATGATGATGACCATGACCTGGATTTGAAGCACCTTTGGGCTCTAAAACCATCCCCTTTACTCCCATCTGAAGAAGAAATGGAGATTGAATTGTGTCGCCATCTTGAATGTTTAAAAATGACACTTCTTGGGTCTTTTCTGTCTTGCTATTTGCACAGCTTATTAAGAACAGAATAGACATAACGTAGAAAAATTTATTCATGGTTACAAAGTTACGTTTATTAATGTAATACGATTTGAATTAATAGGATCGAATCAACATAAAACAAAAAGACTCACTGTTGTCTAGTGAGTCTTTTAGATTGGGTGGAAGACCGGGCTCGAACCGGCGACCCTCGGTACCACAAACCGATGCTCTAACCAACTGAGCTACAACCACCATTTTGCATTAATTGAAATTCAATTAAGCGGCTGCAAATATATTATTCCCATTATCATTTTAAATAGAAATGAAAATAAAAATAATTGATTCTTTGATGTTGTATATCATGTGGGCAAATCATTTAGGAATGTAGCACAACAACATCGTAATATTGAAGCGTAAAAATTAATCAATGAACAAATCGATTAAACACGTTATTTTTTACACGTTAATTAGTTTGTACACTAGTACTGTATTTGCCCAGAAAACAGAAGTTTACACCAACAACCTACAAACTTTTGAAAAAGCTAAAATGCTTTACATCAAAGAACAGTTTAATCCATGCATCAGATTATTTGAATCGTTCAAGGATGAAAACAGTCATCCGAATTTAAATTTCGAATGCGACTTATACATTGCATTATCTCGATTAAAATTACAGAAACAACTAGCAAGTACGCGTTTAGCTAGCTTAATACGGTCAAATCCTGATCACCATTTAAGTGGCGAAGTACACTTTGAGCTTGGTTTATATTACTTTAATAAAGAGCGATTCAAAAGGAGTATAGACTATTTTGATAAAATTGATGAAATTGATCTTCCAAAAGAAAAACGAGAGGAATATACCTTTAAAAAGGGATATAGTTTATTCAAAATCAAAGAATATGAACTAGCTAAAAACCAATTCAAAAAGATTATGAACACCGATGGTATTTATGCCATCGAAGCCAATTATTACTACGGATACGAATGCTATATTCTTAAAGATTATACTTGTGCTTTGGCAACTTTTACAAAAATTGGTGCCAAGGGACCAAAAACCATGCAACTATACATGGCTCAAATTCACTACGAAAACCAATCTTATGAAAAAGCATTTGACATTGTCCAGAACATCAACCTTTCAAAAAAACAAAATGAGATTGAATTACTTAAAGGTAAAATTCAATACCAATTGGGCAATAAGAATATAGCTTTGGGACATTTTGAAAAGTATAAAGGAGACGTACTTGTTTTAAAATCGGATGAGTTATACCAATTTGCAGATGCTTATTATTTAGCCAATCGATTTGATGAAGCTCTACCCTACTATATTTTATTAGCAAATGAGGAAACTGAAATTGGTCAATTATCTAACTACTATATCGGACTAATTGATGTTAACACCAATCATAAAGAACGTGCCTTAAATGCTTTTTCAGAAGCGAGTAGGAAGAAATTCAACTCAACTATTAGTGAGGTTTCAGCTTTTAATTATGCCAAACTAGCTGCTGAGTTGAATAAAAACAACATTGCTATCAACTCCATCAACCTTTTCATAAAAGCGTATCCAGAGTCTTCTTATGCTGATGAGGCTAAGTCCTTACTTGCAGACGTTTTTCTGAATACAAAGAATTACAAGGCCGCTATTGAGTTACTAGAAGATATCCCTAACCTCAATACACGTTCAAAAGAAGCCTACCAAAAACTCACCTTTCATCGTGCAGAAGAACTATATCTCAACCACGAATACGATAAGGCTGAGACATACTTTAGAAAATCACTCAAATACCCCATCAATAAAACACAAGAGGGTCATACTTACTTTTGGAGAGCTGAAATAGCTGCCAAATCAGGCGATTACAATACCAGCATCAATCTGATGAATCGCTTTATGAGCTATGATGAAATTACACTTTATAAAAATCACGGGTATTACAGTATAGG
>JAKMFK010000195.1 GCA_022425465.1 Bacteroidia bacterium
TACCATCCCAACGTAGCTAATCAAGTATTTGTATGTTCTACTAAAGGATTGTTTGTATCTAATGATAATTTAAAAACGTGGAGCAGTCCATTCAATGGAAGAACAACTGATGTTGATTTTCACCCTACAAAAAATACAACTATCTATGCCTACAGGTATAATTCACCAGATGCAAGTAGAATTAAGATTTCCACAAATGGAGGCAACTCATTTTCAAATGGAGGTAGTTTGCCAAATAATAATAATGCAAGAGTTTATCTCTCAATTTCTCCGACCGAACCATCACATGTTTTTGCAGCTTCCACGAATAACGTCTATAAATCAACCAACGAAGGAGGTTCGTTTACTGCACTCAGCAATCCAAATAGTAGTGGTCTTGCCTTTGCCGTATCTGACGTAAATACAAACAATATGATCTATGGTTATGTGGATCTTTTTGCTTCCACAGATGGAGGACTTTCCTTCACTCAAAAAACACAATGGGCCAATCAAAATGATGCCTACATTCATGCAGATTTGAGAATTGCTCAATGCGTAAATGGGACATTTTATGTCGGGACAGATGGCTATTTTGCCAAAAGTGATGATAATGGGAATACTTGGACACGTCTTAATGACGGCACAGCTATCCGAGAATTCTATGCTGTTGGACTTGGTCAAGGAAATTATGACTTAAACATGGCAGGATCACAAGACAATGGATCAAGTATCTTAAATAAAGATGGATGGGTTGAATGGAATGGTGGAGATGGAATGGAAGCTTTAGTTCACCCCCTAAACAATGATTGGATGATTGGTAGTTGGCAATATGGAACTCGCAACTACACCCAAAATGGAGGTCTTAACAGACGAGGATGTGGTAACCCTGATGGGGGTAGTGGTAAAGCGGCTTGGGAAGCACCATTTCTACAAAATCCTCAAAATAGCATGCAAGTTTATCACTTCAGTGATACCGTGTATTCTGGAAATAATTTTGGAAGACAATGGGAATTTAAATCTGACCCCAACATTGGTGTCATTGCTGAAGCTGCCATCGCAGAAACAGACTCTAACGTAATTGCAATAGCTAGAAATAATCAAATCCGAATAACCAATAACGGAGGAGAGTCTTGGACAAATATTGAAAATGGTCTTCCTGGTTATTATGTACGTGACATCGCCTTTGACCCAAGAGATAAAAATAAGATTGTCGTTGTTTATAATCGCTATCAGAATGACAATAAAAAGGTCTATATCTCCAACGATCAAGGAGCTACATGGCAAAATATTACCTATAACTTGGGGAATATGCCTCTTCGAACTGTAGTAATTGATCACAGTGATTCATCATACATATACGTAGGAGGTGAAATTGGAATTTATTATAAAAGTAAATCAGCAACTCAATGGACATTATATAACAACAAATTACCCAATGTAACGGTTAAGGACATAGAAATTCACTACGGTAGTAATACACTCAGGGCCGCAACTTGGGGCCGTGGCTTATGGGAATATACCCTTGTTGGAAGAAATAATTTCCCATCGATTACCCATACTTCTATTTCAAACACACCCACAGACGAATCTCCAAAAGAGAGTGTAGATCAGTACATCACATCTATAATCAAATCAAATCATCCTTTTACTGAGGTCAAGGTTCTTTGGAATGCCAATGATTTTTCACTAGACAGCAGTATAGCTATGGAAAACATAGGAAATAATACCTGGAAATCATCAAAGCCAATTTCAGCGAATGATTTGGATGATCATATTTACTTCAAAGTTATTGCCAAAACTCAAAGTGGAGACCAATCTGAGACCTATGTTTTTGATTACCTAACCAAAGAGTTTGTTTACTGTATTCCATCTGCTTCGGGTACAGGTTCAGACTATATAAATTATGTGAAATTAGAGTCTATTGAAAATTCATCAGGCAAAGAAGCGTATGGTGATTTTACTGCTCAATCCACAGAACTTGAACTCGGAGAAGAGTATACGATTGAAGTGGGCATGTTCTATGTTTTCGACCAAGATTCAGTAACAGCATGGATTGACTACAATCATGATACCGAATTTTCTGATGAGGAACAAATCATCTTCACAAAACTTGATAATGCCAGTAAGTCAGCTACAGGTACGTTCACAGTTCCAAATGATGCACTTATCAATAAGAATTTGAGACTTAGAGTACGTAGTCAATATTTTACTGATCCCATGGATGCTTGTATAAATACTCCTGGAGAAGTAGAAGACTATACCATAAAATTGAAAAAACCTGAAGTAAACAATGTTCAGACTATTGGTGCTCCTAATATTTCAATTACTCCTAATCCTTCCAATGGAATATTCGAAATTAGAATCGGAGAAATAGATCATACTCAAGTCAACATTATAGATGTTACAGGAAAAATCGTACATCAACTCCAAGGGTATACCGACTCTTTTGTTGTAAATAAAGATATTCCTCAAGGATCGTATATTATACAGGTTATGACCTCCAAGGGTTCAAGTGTGAAGAAACTGATTGTTCAGTAAGTTCGCTATGCAAACCACTCTGCAACGAATGATCGATCGGTGATTTTATCCTCGTGATTGGATGCAATCAAATCGTAAACACGTTTTGTATTTTGAGCACCCTTAGTCATAGCTTCACTGTAGGGAACTTTACTAAACGTTACCATCTCATATTGTGATTTAAACAAATCAGGGTGTAATTCACAAAGTTTGTGTTCTATCTTTTTGTAATGAAGAAAATCTTTATCCCCAACCAAATCCCTCATTTCTATGAAGTTTTGCAATGCCAAATCGGCAATCGCATCTGCGTTGGGTTTACGTCTTTTTTGGTATTCATTCATCGCATTGTCCCAATCACCAAATTCTTCCAAGCAATTGTCTAATTCAACGCAATCCTCAAAAGCACAATTCATCCCTTGCCCGTAAAAAGGAACAATAGCATGGCAAGCATCCCCTATCAATGTGGCTTTTTTCATGTGCCAAGGATAACATCTAACCGTAACAAGGCTGCCCACTGGATTTTGTTTAAAATCATTTAATAGCTCTGGCATTAACGGCACTGCGTCCGCAAAGTACGTATTCATAAAATCCAAAATTTCTTGATCAGAATTTATTTGATCAAAACCTACATCTCCATCGTATGGCATGAATAAAGTACATGTAAATGATTTATCAGGGTTGGGTAGAGCAATCATCATAAAATTCCCTCGTGGCCATATATGCAAAGAATCCGGATCCATCGCAAAATCACCATCTGGAGTAGGTGTAATATTTAATTCTTTGTACCCACTCTTTGTATAGCTTTGAGAATAATCAAATCGATCATTCTTCATCATCTTTAGTCGTACAGGTGAATATGCCCCATCACTCCCCAAAATATAATCAGAATCAACCTCCACTATTTCTCCTGTTTCTTCATTAAGAAATTTACAAATGCTATTTTCAATATCCACCTCTTGGCACCTCATGTTAAAAAATTGATTCACATTTTCATGTTCATCTGCTAATTTTAATAATTGAATATTGAGATGGGCTCTGCTCACAGAATTAATTGCTTGTCCATCTTTACCATAAGGCTGATAAGCCAAATTACCCTTTTCATCGTGCATCATTCTTCCTGTCATAGGTATAGCTTGGTCTAGGACAACTTGATCCAAACCTACTCGTTTCAGTGCATCGATACCTCGTGTAGAAAGTGCCAAATTAATCGATCGACCTGCCGGTATTTCGACATTTCGCATATCTGGTCTTCGTTCATAGATGTTGACCTCGTACCCTCTTTTTGCTAAATAGACAGCCACTAGAGAACCTGCCAAGCCACCTCCTACTAATGTTATCCTTTTCATATTATCTGTCAAAATTACTCAACCTTTGTATTTTTACGATATTTGTTTGAATCTAAATTAGATTTTGAAATTTAAGAATATACTCATTGTTTATAACCCCTCTTCGCAAGGAGGGAAATCAGTGAATTTATTTAATGAATATCTAACAATCGTCAAAAAAGAAGGTTCACCCTTCACCATCTTTGAAACCACAGGAATAAATGACGTTGAGAACATACAAGAAATAATATCATCCAACGCTTACGACCTCATCAGTATAATAGGAGGAGACGGAACCATTAATATGACCCTAAATGGACTCCAAGATTTTGGCATTCCAATTCATATTGCGCCTGCTGGAACTGGAAACGATTTGGCACGAATATTATATGGTCATCTAAAAATCATTGATATTCTCAGACTACCATTTCAGTATACCAAAAAAGTGGATATTGATATTTGGTCTTGTAATCAAATACGTTTCATCAATGGATTTGGTGCTGGATTTGATGGAGCCATTGCCGAAAAAATACAATCAAAGACATTTCTATTCTCGAGTAAAACAAAATATTGGATCGAAATTATAAAACAGATCTTATTTTACCGATCTCCAAAAGTGGAAATTAATGGTAAAAAGACGTCTGTTTTCATGATTGCTGCAGCAAATGGAAGTGATTATGGAGGTGGTTTCAAAGTGGCCCCTTTGGCTAAACTCGATGACAAAAAACTTGAATATGTCCAGTGTAAAAACATTCCTATTTTACATCGGCTATATTATCTACCACTTGTTCAAGCAGGGAAACATTTATCCCAAAAAGCCATCACCTACAAACAGGTTAATGAATTAACAATCTCATCACACCAACCACTTCCTGCCCATTTGGACGGAGAACCACTTTGCGAAAAAAGTTATCACATCAAATGGGAAAATCAAGCTCAATTTTTAAGATAATTAACCCATCATTGGATCCTTTTGCCACTTCCTCCAAACGAAAGCACAAACCAAAATGATGACTATCGCTATAAATTGTGAATGGGATAATAAACCATCAAAAAGAAAACCACGTGCATCGTCTCCACGATAATTTTCTACGATACTTCTGCCCACTGCATATAGCATCAAATAAATCAGAAAAAGCTGACCTTCAAATTGTTTTTTCTTTCGAAGAAAAATAACAACCAGCAGAATAATCAAATTTACACCTATATCAAAAAGTTGTGTTGGATACAAAGGCACATTCTTAAAATCTGCCAAGGTATCTGAATGACTAAATGTTACTCCCAACCATGAATCACAAGCTTTTCCATGACAACAACCTGCCAAAAAACAGCCTATCCTCCCAAAAGAGTGGAGTATGGGAGCAGCAAATGCTAAAATATCCATAAAAGGCCTAACCTTTACTTGCTTTTTCCTCAACCAAAATATTATCGTAGGTACGGTAAAAATCAATGAGCCATAAAACACAAATCCTCCCCTCATGGCACCCCCAATCAAGTCCGGATTATCAACATATTTTTGGATATCCTCCAAAAAGAAAAACAACTTACCCCCAACAAAGGCAGATACAATTGACCAAATAAATAATTCAGAAAGCTGATCAGAATTAATCGCCAAATGCTTAGATAAATTCAAGATCACATAAAAGGCAACAATGACTCCAAGAGCAATCATCAATCCATAACTATGTATGGTAAAAGATGTAGGAAATATACCTTGCAAAAATTCTGGGATGGGTATAGTCAATAGTTTTGGATACATGAGTCAAAAATAGTTGGAATTAGACGAATTCATCAAAAAATCACTCGATACCATCTTGTATATAAGAAGCTGAATACCTCCGACCTTTCCAAACCGATTGAACAGGTAAAAAATAAAAAATAGCTGTAGCGAAAGTGTTTATCAAGACATACCATTCATAACTAATCAATTCCCAAAATCGAAATAGCCTAACCTGGGTTTTGATGCACAATACCGAAATAAACAGCGATTGTACACAAAACTTAACCAACCATATCAACATGGCCATTTCTGGGTTTATGACAAAAAGTATAATCAATGCAGGTATAAAAAGTCCATATAATGAAATCATCGCCTTCCAATTAAGTGGTAAATCGCGAGCTCCTATCAACCAACGCTTTCGTTGATGCAACATTTCTTTGACACTTGGAATATACCATGCTTTTCCAAGTGAGTAATCACTCATTACAGTTCTCCAACCCCAATTTCGTGACGTTACCTCCTGAAATAACTTATAATCCTCTGTGATGGAAAAATCTATTTCTTCATATCCTCCTGTTTGCCAATAGGCCTCTGCTCTCACAGCCATATTGTTCCCGACACTTGTACATCCAATCCCTACATGGGCAAATGCCTTGATGTACCCCATAAAATGCAACCAATCGATGCTTTGCATCGTTGCAAAAAAACGTCCACTCTCACACATCGTTGTTCCACTCACTATCCCTACTCCGTCTTCAAACTCCTGTAATAAACCCAAAATCCAATCTTTGGGTAATTTTACATCTACATCTGTGATAAAATAAAATACACCTTCAGCTTGATGTGCCAATTGACCCAATACATTCGCTTTACCACGTCCTTTACCATGAACCTCCGAAATAGAAAATACCTTAAAATTGGGTTTATCTTTGATATAGTCACTTACGAGATGAAGCGTATTGTCTGAACTTGCATCATCACCAATAAGTATTTCCAATTGGTCTTGAGGATAATTAAACTGAGCCATAGCTTCAAGGCATCTTAATATCAATTTTTCCTCGTTTCGAGCTGCTAACAACACCGAAACTTTGGGATATTCTGATCTAGATTGAACTTCTTTGGGTGAATGCGATATAATCGAAATCCACGAGAATAATTGAATAAACAAGAAAAGACCAATAATTAGAATAATGACAATCATAGTGCGGACATTTTATATCCTTCTTCTTTCAAAAAGTTCAAATACTCGGGCAACATGGCCTTGAGGTTCTTCTCCGCTTTTTCGCTATCATGAAATACGATTATGCTTCCAGGTTTAGTCGCTTTTTTAATTCGTTTTAAGGCTCGTTTCACATTCAATCGTTTTAAATAGTCTTTGCTCAATACGTCCCACATGATTACTTCATATTTCTTTCGAATAGCATGGATGGATGCAAAATTAATCTGACCATAAGGTGGTCTAAAAAGCGTATTGTTGGATAAATAATCTTCACAATCAGCAATGTCTTCCAGGTATTTTCTAGCAGAAACCCGCCATCCTTTAATGTGTCGATGGGTATGATTACCCACTCGATGCCCTGATTTTTGCAATTCATCCACAACGGTGAAATACCGCTGTGCATTTTCTCCCACCACAAAAAAAGTAGCTTTCGCACCTACTTTATCCAATTCATTGACTACCCAAGTAGTAATTTCAGGATGTGGACCATCATCAAAGGTCAAAAACACCTCTTTTGATGTAACTGCTCTACTCCATGTGAGTTGAGGAAGAAAAAACGAACCGATGGATTTCCAGAAATTCAACTACACAAAACTACATGAATCCAACAGAAATAAAACGAAGATATTGCTCCATTAGTCGAGTCATGCACTAAAGTACAGCGTATGCCATTAGATTTGTATCTAATTTTTAAAATGACTAAACTATTCCTCACACTTTCATTGTTTGGCTTTTTGAGTCTCCATGCTCAGGAATCTT
>JAKMFK010000221.1 GCA_022425465.1 Bacteroidia bacterium
AGAAGAAAATAGTTGGTTTTTTTATTTTTAAATGTTTGTGAGTTTTCTCAAGAGCCAATAGGTTAACAACAGATAGGTCTGCTTTTTTACACCTATTTATTAATGTTATCTTAGTTAACGACATTTACAACTCCTTTTCTTTGTTCGTATTCGCCATTTATCCCATACACTTTAACAAGGTATATGTATGCACCTGGCTGTACATTTTTGCCTTGGTATTTTCCATTCCAACCTTGATCCAGCGTACCCTTTTTTATTAGCTCGCCCCATCGGCTGTATATGTAAAACAGCGACTTTTGCGTGTCTATGCTCTCCCCCTTTACTACAAACCGATTGTTAATTCCATCGGGGTTTAGCCCTGTGGTAATATAGTATTTTAGCGGGACTCTTTTGCAGACAACATTTGAATGAGCGATGTTATCACCATCTTTACTGTTTCTCTCGCTGGCAGCTATTCTAAAGCAACCGACAAAGCTTTGTATGTCGTTCGTTTCAAAACCACTTATGTTCTCTTTAACCGTGTTCCACGTGAAACCGTTTTTTTCCTCAATTGAGTACGTTAACACCCCGTTTTCCCAACCGATATATTTATTGTGAATTGTTGCGTTGTTTGTGTCAAGAAAGAGGCTTGCAGAGGTGTCAGAAGTCAAGCTTTGGTTGTTGCATTTGTCGGTACACGACACATAATATAAAAATGATTGGTCGCCTGGGTTGTTTTTGCTGTCTATGTAGGTGTATTTTTCATTACCCAAAACAGCAGAGATTGTTTTAATTTTATTGAAGGAAGAGTGGTTTTGGCTGCCGTACAAATTAAATTCTTTTATGTCTCTTTGTTTTTCACATAACCAACTAATAATCAACGTGTTATTTTCAACATCTACCAATCTTAAGTCTAGGTTTTGAGGAACGGCTAGTTTACGTGTTTTAAATGTTTTAATGTTTGACGATGTGCTCTTGTCATCTTTATATGATCGAATAAAAAAGGTTATTGTGTCTCCCAAAACAAAATCATTAAACTGTACAGTAGTCACATCACCACCTAAAGAGCTTACTCTTACAAACTTATGTTTGTTCAAAGACAAAAACAATGCCTGGCTGTCAACATCTCCCCAACCAACATAAAGGCTCCACTCGAGGCTGACAGTGTTTAAGCAGCTGTCTATTGTCCCGCTTAGGTGAGTCGTTTCGTGTGGGTTTGACAATAAAGAAGAAAGGTTGCAACTGTCTAGTGTTGCCAAAACAACCGGAAACCTACCGTTTCTTTTCTCTGTTACATTAAAGTTTAGTTGCTCTGTTTTTCCTAGCAGGTCACCACTTCCCGAGCTGTAGTCGAATATTTCATAGTGTTTTGTGTCCTTTGATGGGTTAGCTTTCCAACCCGCGACGATATCTTGTGTTTCTATATTATAACTTATAGAGTCTAATTCGATATTTAGGGGATATGTTATGTCAATCGCAATAGTATCGGACCCCAAGCTATCTACCCCCCCACACTCACTATATGTGGTTAAATAATATCTCCAAGATGTGTTTTGAACACCGAGTGCATGGGGGAGTTCGCTAACACTTATGTTTGCAATTTCGGCAAGTTTTTGAAAGGGGCCCATGTTTTCACTACCATAGATTATGTGTTTTTCAAAAGAACTACAGGCGTCAGACGGAGGAGACCAACTAATTGTAACAACACCGTTGTCATAATCAATACAAGCCCTAAGCATTTTAACGGGTTGGGTTACAGCAGAAGCCACAGAGGTTATAAAAATGGTTATTACTATAAATGCTCTCACCGGATAAGGATTATATTTTATAACGATATTACTTTGCAAAAATTACAATAAAGAACAAAGTATGAAAAGAACTAATCCACATTCCTCAAATCGCAACCAACCCGAACAAGTTAGGTTAAATAAATATATTTCTAATTCAGGAATTTGCAGTAGAAGGGCTGCAGATAACCTCATATTAGAAGGAAAGGTAAAAGTAAACAATAGCATTGTTAAAGAGTTGGGGATTAAGGTTAACGCTGACGATAAAATTCAAGTTGACAACCAAACAATTGTTTTTGAAAAAAAAGCATACCTACTTGTTAACAAACCAAGGAACGTAATTTGTACCAAATCAGATGAGAAGGGAAGAAAGTCAATTATGGATCTTTTGCCTGAGAGGTTTCAACACCTATATCCTGTAGGCCGACTAGACAGAAACACAACAGGAATAATTTTAATGACTAATGATGGCACACTAACCCAAAATTTACTCCACCCATCTAAAAAAATCAACAAAGTGTACAAGGTCAAAGTGGAGAAAAGATTAACCCAAGAGGAAATGAACAAGCTGGTTTTGGGCGTTGAGCTTGAAGACGGCACTAGCAAATTCAATAAACTTTCAGAACTAGACGAAGATGAGTTTTTTCGATACGGAATAGAAATTCATAGCGGAAAAAACAGAATAATAAGAAGAATGTTTGAAGCGATAGACAATCGGGTGTTAAAACTTGATCGGGTAATGTTTCATACCTTCGAAAAAAGAGGCATACCCATCGGTTCTTTTCGAGAGGTTACAATAAGTGAACTAAAAAACCTAGGTGTTTATTTGAAAACTAAACGATAAATTTGAAACTATATGAAAAATATAACCCTATACACGGTTTTGATGTTTGTGTTTTTTGCCTGTCAAGAAGCAGAACCCCCAATTAATTTTAATAAACAAGAGTCGTTGGTTTTAAAAGATACGTGTTATCAATTAGAGGTGGTCGACATACCAGCCCCGGACAATAGAGGAGTTTTAATAGAAGATTTAACTGGGGTTCGCTGCATTGCGTGTCCAAATGCTGCTGAAGCAGCAAAAGAAACAAAGGAGGCGGTAACAAACAACCCGGTTGTTATTTTAGGGCTTTATACCCGTTTCCCAAAATCACTAACATCACCTTTTGGCGGTTACGAAGACCCTAGGACAGACGAGGCACAACTAATAGGAACAAATATTTATAATTTTGGAAATATTCTGCCAGCTGGTGGAGTAAATCGTAAGTTGTTTGATGGAGAAACATCAATCAACATTAACTATGAAACATGGCTTGGAAAAGCAAATGGTTTTTTTGACGAAAAAGCGATAGTTAATGTAGGGGTGGCCGCAGAACAGAAGGACGACACAACCTTTAAGGTTCAGGCCGAGTTTGTTTTTACATCTAAACCAAGCGCAGAGCCCTTTTATTCTTTGTTCCTGTTGGAGAATGAGATAAATCACCCACAATACCATTCAGGAGGAACGGATTCGACATATATACATCAACACGTTCTACGTAAAGCCTATACTCCATATAATGGTGAGCCAATGCTTTCGGGTGATTCTAACTGTGAGTCTGTGGATGTTGGAACAGCAATTGAAAAAGGGTGGGAAATCAACGTTCCTAAAAATGTAAATGCTCAAAATGCCAGTATTGTTATTTTGGTTAACTATAACGATGGAGACAACAAAGAGGTGATTCAGTGTCGGGAGTTGAAATTAAAATAAGCCAAAAAAATAAAGAGCTCCTTGATGAGTTTACATTGTCACTTTCTGTTGATAGGTCTTTAAGCACCAATACGTTGAGTGCATACATATCAGACTTAAAAAAACTGATTGTTTTTTGTGAAAATCAAGATCTAACAGTGTTGGACAAGCACACAGTTTTAGAATTCATAAACAGCCTTAAAAATACGGGCCTATCATCAAGGTCAATTGCGAGAATTATTTCTAGCTTAAAGACTTTTTATAAGCTGCAAGTTTTGAACGAGTCTATAAGTTCAAACCCAATGCAATCCATTAAAACCCCAAAATTACCTCAAAAACTTCCTGATGTTTTGTCTCACAATGAAATTACAGCAATGATGAAAGCCATAGATCTTTCAAAACCCGCGGGTGTTCGAGACAAAACAATTATAATGTTGCTATATGGAAGTGGTCTACGAGTTTCAGAACTTGTTTCGTTAAAACTAAATAACCTTTTTATGGATGAAGGTTTTGTTAAAGTTGTTGGAAAGGGGA
>JAKMFK010000229.1 GCA_022425465.1 Bacteroidia bacterium
AAGATGAGGTTTCTGCACCTTTTTCATATTCAGCACGACTAACTGAGACTATTTTACTTGGAGTAATCGCTGGACGCTTTCCGAATAAGACCCTTCATTGGGATAGCAAGAAGGCCTTATTTAAAGAAGAAGAAGCCAATGCGTTCTTAAGTGGTTCTTATCGCGATTTTTAATAGATGATATTCTTGCCTTATGATTAGGTAAACCTTTGGATTGTTTACCCAAGGGGATTTTTTATTGCTTTTTCTATATCCCTTTTTGATATGCCCTAGAACAGTGCGCTAACAGACTCTCTCATTTAGAGCAATCTCTCCAACAGATATTTTTAGGCTTTTCGTTGAGCTTATCTGACATGAATACAAATTTATAAATCCTAATACATAGACTCTCTCTTGTGAGTACTTTTTCTTATATACCAATAGACACAACCCTAATAATCTCCTAACCTCATCTATCATTACACTATCCTGAGATTCACTGGATGCTGTTTTGGGGGGTGTTTGTGTAGGGTTTGTGTGGATACGTGATGGGTGAATTGCTAAATTAGGTGTGCCGCTGTCCCAAGCCACAAGCGATGGGACAGCGGCACATGTAACTTTCCTTTTATTTCTTCCTCAAAACAAATACCTTGCAATAACTATTGAGATTTTGTAAATGATCCTAATGGTTATTATTCTTTGATAGGACTTGTGTGCAAATAGTGTGCAATTGAGAAAACAAAAAAAGGACTACATCTCTGTAATCCCTTTCTAATTAAGTGACCTCGGCAGGATTCAAACCTGCAACCTCTTGAGCCGTAATCAAGTGCACTATTCAGTTATGCTACGAGGCCTTTTAGTGGATGCAAATATAAATAAATTATAGATTTATTAAGGGCTTATTGATTTCATTTTAAAAGAAGGTATCAGATTAAAACTTAACAGTATATTGCATACTTTTAGATGGATTTTGTAGCAATCATAGTAGGTCTGGTACTGCTCATTAAGGGCGGAGACTTGCTATTAGATGCGGCAGTTGCTTTATCCTTAAAGATCAATATTCCCAAAATTGTAATTGGGATGACGGTAGTTTCTTTTGCTACCTCAGCTCCAGAGCTAATAGTCAGTATAAAATCAGCCCTTAAAGGGTATCCTGATCTAGCTCTAGGTAATGTTGTTGGGTCTAATATTGCCAATTTAGCTTTTGTTTTAGGAGTTATCTTAATAATCTCACCTATACGAGTGACCAAAAGTTTTTATAAGACAGATTGGCCTATCATGATGATAGCAACACTTTTATTTTATTCTTTCCTTCAAGCTGATGGGTATTTAAGTCAAGTCGAGGGGGGGATATTATTTGTTTTACTCCTCATTTTCTTGATTTATCTTCTCTTTTTTCAGAAAAAAGCAGTGATCGAAGAAAAAGTTGAAATCGATAAAAAAGAAATGCTTTTAACTCAATTGACTTTTACATTTTTTGCCGGGGGCTTTTTTCTGTGGCTGGGTTCTGAAGTGCTTGTAAATTCTGCAGTTTCTTTGGCGACCTCCTTAGGAGTAAGTGAACGTATCATTAGCATTTCAGTAGTTTCTATTGGAACAAGTATTCCTGAGCTATCAGCTTCCATTATTGCGATCATCAACAAAGAAAAAGCAATTTCGATTGGGAATCTTATTGGTTCAAATATTTTCAATATTCTCGCTGTCATGGGAATTACAGCAATGATTTATCCGATTAGTGTGATGGATCGCGCTATCTTAGACATTGACTTCTTTTGGATGATAGGGGTCTCTTTACTGATATTCCCCTTGGTGTTTATTCCTAAAAAAATGCGTTTGGGACGTTTTGAAGGGTTCTGTTTACTAATCATCTACGGATTATTCCTAAATCAAATGTTTACATAAAAAAACATCCCCAAGCGTGAGCTCAGGGATGAAAGTTTAAATCCGTTATCTAGCTTAATAAATATTTAAGCCGATTTAACAGTTTTGATAATTCGAGATGCAATTTTATAAGGATCTCCGTTTGATGCAGGTCTTCTGTCTTCTAACCATCCTTTCCAGCCTTGCTCAACTGTCATGATTGGTATTCTGATAGAAGCTCCTCGGTCGGATACACCAAAACTAAATTCGTCTATAGACTGTGTTTCGTGATCACCAGTAAGACGTTGATCGTTATATGCTCCGTAAACTGAGATATGTTCTTTTACAACAGGACGGAATGCCTCACAAATATTCTCATAGGTTTCTTTAGAACCACAGGTTCTTAAAACCTCATTTGAGAAATTGGCGTGCATACCAGAACCATTCCAATCTGTAGCTCCAAGAGGTTTTGGATGCCAATCAATAGCAAGACCGTATTTTTCTCCAAGACGCTCAAGCAGGTATCTAGAGACCCACATTTCGTCACCAGCTTGTTTGGCACCTTTAGCAAAACATTGATATTCCCATTGGCCAGAAGCAACTTCAGCATTGATTCCCTCAACATTGATTCCTGCCTCAAGACATTGGTCTAAATGTTCTTCAACCATCTCTCTACCAAAGGCATTTTTAGCACCTACAGAACAGTAAAACTGACCTTGTGGGGTTTGGTCTCTTGGGAAACCTAGAGGTAGATTAGTTTCTGGATCCCATAAAAAGTACTCTTGCTCAAACCCAA
>JAKMFK010000239.1 GCA_022425465.1 Bacteroidia bacterium
GTATCAGGTAATGCATTTATTCCAACTTCAGGATAATCAACATATACTCTTTTCAACCAATAAACATACTCTCTGTAATGATTGTTGGTTACTTCGGTCTCATCCATATAAAAAGAAGGAACAGTTACCTTTCTTTCAATGTTATTATGGTCAACAGTAATATCATTTTCGGACGAACCCATTGTAAAGGTACCACCGTGCACGAGAACTAACCCAGGACCAGTTTCTTGTCCAGCATATTCATGCTTTTCAAAACCTCCCCACTTAGAGTCATTGTAATTCCATCCCGTACTAGCAGATTTTTCCTTCTTGCACGCTACAGTAAATAGCAAGCTAAAAGCAATTAAAACCGTTGTAAATTTATTAAATTTCATATTGAGATAACTTTCTTATTAACTAAGTTCTTGAATTTATATTGTGCAATTATACAATTTTAAGTTTCCAATTAAAAATCGGGACACGTTAACCTTCTGTATTTTCTGTTTGGTTTTTTAGCACACCATTCAATTCCTGTTGAAATTTCATGAGAACTTGGTGCTGCTGACCTAGCATCAGAAACTGTTAAATCAAAACTGTAACCGAACTTAAATCGATCTTTCCTGAAACCTACTAATGCCATTAGAGCGTCTGAGTTACCATATTCACCAAAAGTTTGTCTAAACCATAAACCCGTTACCAAAGGACCTTTATTATAATAAAATCCAATGTTCATCTGTGTAAATTTATTTTGAAGCATGAACAAAACATTTGGAGAAATTGTTGACTCTGGATTTTTCCTACCATCAAGAGGTATTACTAAACCACTGTGTGCAGTATATCTTCTAGGCACTATTGCATCAGGGTTACCAAAAAACGATTGATTTGGTTCTATTAAGTTATGTACAGCTATACCTCCATAAAATCGTTCGGTATAACCCAATATTCCTGTTGAGAAGTTTGCAAATCCTACCGAATTATTATTAAACGTCTCAGCTGTAGGTCTATCAAAACCTTTACTTTCATCAATTTGATCTTCAAATCTTAATCTTTGCCAATCAATACTCCGCTGACCATATTGCCCTTCAATACCAAAACGCATGGTGAACTTTCGATTTACGTCTAACTGGAACGAATATCCCGCGGAGACAGTTTGAGATCTAAGCAAACCCTCACCTGCTCGATCATCTAACAAAAGAAGTGAAACACCTCCGCCAATATTATCAAAATGTTGATCGTAACTTGCACTCGTTGTTATAAACGTACCAGGTAGTGATGGCCATTGATTTCTATAATTTAGAGCAACTCTTCCTCCACCATTACATGAGCCAGTTCCTGCCATTGCAGGGTTCGTATATACAGGTGCCGCGTAAAATTGGGTAAATTCAGGATCTTGGGCATTTGCATCTACACAAAAAATATAGGCTAGTGCTACAAATAATAGGGTTTTAAAATTTCTCATCAAGTTAATAATTGTAATACACAAAGATATAACATTTATAAAAATACGCGTACTAAAACTAATTATTGTATCACATTTGAAAAGTTTTAGTTGATACTACAATAAAAAATCAATTAAAATTGTTAATGAATTGTCAAGTATAAAAACTAAAATTTAACTGCATGAGAATTTATCATATCACTCGAGTATTTTCTACCTTTATATTGAGTTTAAATTTATGGCTGGGTGTTTCTGCACAACAGAGTATATCTATTGATTGGAAGATAAATCCATCTGCTAAAAAAAATACTGAGC
Organism: Bacteroidia bacterium; assembly: GCA_022425465.1. GTDB lineage: Bacteria > Bacteroidota > Bacteroidia > NS11-12g > UBA9320 > UBA9320. The sequence goes on from JAKMFK010000239.1 coordinate 1,733, forward strand.
TTGAAACCCATCAAGTTTTATCCCCATTTCAATGCCTTGACTGTTTTGAAAAACTGTCCTCGGATAACGAATATTTAATACCCTACTATACAATTCGTATTCCAGGTAATAATACTGCGATTTCTAATGTAAAATTGTTAGATATCAAAATAGAACAAACAAACTCTGAAGTGCTTCATTCCTACATTACAGAAAATTTTGAAATTGAAAAGATTATTTCTTCTAATAAGGGTGAGCGTATTATTCACTTGAACATTACACCAATTCGAAAAAATCAGAATAGCACAGAGTATATTAAGTCATTCAAAATTCGTTATGACCAAAACCCAATAAATAGTTCCAATACTAATCTGAAGTACAAAAAGGACCAAACCTATAATTCTGTTCTAAAATCTGGAGATTTTTTTAAACTATCGATAACTTCAGATGGAGTTCACAAAATTGACTACCCATTTCTTCAAGCAAATAATATAGATCCAAGCACCATCTCACTATCTTCATTTAAAATTTATGGTAATGGAGGTGAAATGCTTCCTGAATTAATTGAAACTGACAGACCTGAGGATATTGTCGAAAACCCTTTATTTATTCAAGATAATAATAACAACAACTCGTTTGATCAAGGTGATTACATCCTTTGGTATGCTAAAAATCCAACAACAATCCGATATAACGAATCAAATGAATCTTATTTTGCCCAAGGACATGATTTTGACATTGCTTCATATTATTACATGAGCTGGGGTGGGTCTAATGGCAAAAGGATAAACACTATACCCAATGGACAAGGACTTTCCTATACTAAATTGGTTGATCAATATGAAGATCTTATCTATCATGAAAGCAATGAAGAAAATCATCAAAAATCTGGTAGAGTTTGGTGGGGTGATAAAATGCAAAGTACAACCCAAAAAGACTTTGAGTATACCATACCTGGAATAGTCATTGGTGATAAAATCAGTCTTCAAACAATCACTACTGGACGTTCAATATCCGGTTTTCAAAGCAGAATGCAAATTGGCCTTAACAATGTTATTCTAGCCAATATTCCATATAGTACTGTGAGCGGTGACTATGATGACAGATATGCATCAGACCCTATAATGACATTCATTGATAAAGAAATAATAAATAATCAGGTAAAACTATCCTACAATTACATCAAATCATGGAATGAAGCCGCGGCATGGATTGACTATTTTGTTCTAACCATTCCCAGAACTATCCAATATTACGGTTCTCAGAAAAATATTCGTACAAAACGATCTAAACTCGATGGTAATACCCGATTCAAAATTATTAATCATCAATCCAACCATGCTATTTGGAATGTTACAAATCACTTAATTCCAGCAATTCAGGAATTAGAATTACAAGGGAACA
>JAKMFK010000245.1 GCA_022425465.1 Bacteroidia bacterium
ATTGTAAAAGGAATCATAGTAGAACGAGGGATGGAAGGTTTTACCACCCCCGAGACACATAACAAATGGAGCTTGCGTGCAAGTTGTACAGGCGAACTTGTTTTTGATCATGTTCGAGTACCTAAAGAAAATATTCTACCTGGCGTATCGGGATTGAAAGGGCCCCTCACTTGTCTGAATTCTGCTAGATATGGCATTAGTTGGGGTGCATTAGGAGCTGCGATGGATTGTTACGAAAGTGCTCGGGAATATGCAGCAGAACGTATCCAATTTGGAAAACCAATAGGTGGTTTCCAACTCCAACAAAAAAAGCTCTCAGAAATGCTTACAGAAATCACTAAAGCTCAACTGGTATGCTGGCGACTTGGAAATTTAATGAACGAGGAAAGAGCTACTCCGGCCCAAATTTCTCTGGCTAAAAGAAACAATGTTGAAATAGCAATTCAAATTGCCCGTGAAGCGCGGCAAATGCATGGAGGAATGGGAATAACTGGAGATTATCCCATAATGAGACATATGATGAACCTAGAAAGTGTCGTTACCTATGAGGGTACACATGACATACACCTACTCATCTTGGGAATGGAAATCACAGGAGAGAATGCATTTGTATAGACTTTTAATCTTTTTTGTTATTGGTGGTTTTTGGGGATGTAAAACTCAATCTAATCTACCCTCCAAATATGAAATGGAACCTGTACTGCTCCATTTAGCAAGTGTTGACCAACCCGATTCTATCGGTTTTAATCTCGTTTCATCAATTCACAAACTCATCTACCCGCGTATTCAAAATGGGGATATTGCCTTATGGAAAACAAGTAAGAAAAAAGAACTAGTTAACAAAAGCCAATTCTTGAAAATTGAGGAGTCCTATGACACACGTTTTGTAAATAGCAATGATTTATTTATTCATGAATACTGGCAACTCATCGGAAAAGAGTTCGATTTTCTTGTACGGGGCTTTTCATTTGTAGGTAAATCATCCATTGGTGAGCCTGTTTCTTATGGTTTTGTAGATGCTGCTGATGTAATAGGGATTCTTAAAAGCATCAAAATACCGACTTCACATCAAGGTCCATCAAACATGAGTTATTGGAATGCTATTCATTCTAAGCAATTTAATTTTAATGTCGTTCAATTTGGTAACAACGATTTTAAATCAAATCCAGAATTATCCGTACTACTTAAAAATCAAGCATGCTACAGTAGAAGTATAAATAGGAATTTTTATGTGCCAGAAAAATCTAGGCGTGTCATATATAAAATCATCTCTCCAAATATCAATAGTAATTTGGAGAACAAAAAAATATATACAGAAACAGAAAGTGGAATTAATGATAATAAACAAGTTATCTTGAATATCACTAAAAAGTCTGTTGAGCCTCAAGATATCATTAAACCATGGTCAATTAATAGCATTCGTGTAATTGAAAAATGGAGTAATTATAAGAATATTCCACTGCAAGAATTAGAATATCTCCTTTTAGAAATAAATGGTAAAAACTATAAATTAAACAAACAAGAGGTTGAAGAAGTTGGACTGTCAATTTATTTACAGGGAATTTCTGAATACTTAAGTGAGAAAAATTTCGATTTTATTATAGAAAAGGTAAATAGTGAATCCATACCTCCTCAAAAATCAGAGAGTATGTATACTAAACTCTTAAAAAATATTTAAACAACAAATTATGTCAACGATTAAATTTGGAACAGATGGTTGGCGAGCTATTATCGCTCAAGAATTTACAACAGATAATGTTGCTCGAGTCGCATACGCCACTGCATTATGGATAAAAGAAAATACAGATAACCACACAGCCGTAGTTGGTTTTGATTGTCGATTTGGAGGAAAACTTTTCACAGAAACAACGATTTCTGTTTTAATTGACGAGGGAATAACCGTTTATACATCAGATTCCTTTGTTTCTACACCTATGGTTTCATTATCAACTACAATCCATAATGCCTATACCGGAATTGTAATTACTGCTAGTCATAATCCACCATCATACAATGGTTTTAAGATAAAAGCACATTATGGTGGACCAGCTATTCAAGCTGAAATTGATGCCATTGAAACAAAAATTCCAGAAGAATTCACACCTTCAATACTCCCATTTGATGAATTAAAAAAACATGATTTAGTTCACATGATTGATATGGAGCAAGAATATATTGATCATGTAAGGAATAACTTTGACATTGAAAAAATTAACTCTTGTGGTTTAAAATTTGGATACGATGCAATGTTTGGTGCTGGTCAAAATGTAATTAGGCGACTAATCCCCAACGCAACGCTCCTTCATGCAGAACATAATCCAAGTTTTGAGGGGCAAGCACCTGAACCGATAGCAAGAAATTTAGAAGAATTTTCAAAGCTCATTGCTCAGACAGATATAGATAGTGGTCTGGCAACAGATGGTGATGCTGACAGAATTGGTCTATTTGACGAGAATGGAAAATTTGTAGACTCCCACCATATTATCCTACTTTTAATTCGCTATTTGGTTGAATTCAAGAAAGAAAAAGGAAATGTATATACCAGTTTTAGTTGCACATCTAAAATAAAATCTATTTGTGACCACTATGGATTAAACCATTATGTTACTAAAATTGGCTTCAAATATATCTGCGAGGAAATGATTTCCAATCCAACATTGTTAGGAGGCGAGGAAAGTGGCGGAATAGCCGTAAATTCTCACATACCAGAAAGAGATGGAATATGGATGGGATTGATTCTTTGGGAATATATGGCAAATACAGGAAAATCCTTAAATGCTCTTATCAAGGAGGTATATCAAATAACTGGCTCATTTGCTATGGATCGTTATGACCTTCACGTCCCAGAAGACCAAAAACTAGCTATTGTGGAAAAATGCATAGTAAACTCGTATGCTAGTTTTGAAAAATACCAAGTAACTGGTTTTGAGAATATTGACGGCTACAAATTTTTACTAAATAAAGATAATTGGGTAATGATAAGACCAAGTGGTACAGAGCCGGTACTTCGAGTCTATGCACAAGCTGAAAATGCAGATGAAGTGATTAAGATTCTTGATGCTACAAAAGCAACCATATTATCCTAGAGTATTCATTCTCATCCTAATTTGCATGGGAATAACCTATTTATCCAATGCAAAGGATACGCTTGACTTAAAAAAAAGAAAAAATATCATTATAGTTGGCAACAGTGTAGCATATAGTTCACTAATGATTGGACTAAATGAATTATGGTACAAAGATTATCCAAAATCTGGCTTCCATTTTTTTAATGATAACAAACAATGGCTTCAAATGGATAAGGTCGGTCATATGTATTCTTGCTACTATGAGGGTTTAGCTGGTATAGAAATAATGAAATGGGCCGGTTATAATCAAAAAGAATATTCTTTGATTGGAGGAGCCTACGGTTTATTTATTCAGACTGGAGTTGAAATTCTTGATGGGTTCTCAAAAGAATGGGGAGCAAGTCCTGGTGATA
>JAKMFK010000278.1 GCA_022425465.1 Bacteroidia bacterium
CAATAAAGACACCAGCCAGTTTCATGATGGTTTCGATCTCACCAAAATCTTCGGGGGAATACATTCTACCCAAAAAGTACAATGCCCCAAATCCGATGATTTGAGCAATGAGTGACCCACTAAAAAGGAGACCCGCATTTTTGAAAAAGTCCTTTTTTATCAATTTCAATACAACAAAGAAAACCCATCTGGTTAGATTTTATTCATTTTGGTGTTTACCTAAAAGTCATATGATCAATTAAGAGACAAATCTTAATCAAAATTATAATTCAAAACTTATTATCCCCCACCCATTCCTCTTAACTAGACAAAATCCTATCCCGTTTTATATTTCATTAGGGTTTAAGGATAGGTTAAATAAATTTGCAACATGTCTGAAGAACATTTTAAAAGTGTCATCTCACACGCCAAGGAGTATGGCTTTGTTTTTTTGAGTAGCGAAATCTATGACGGTCTTGCGGCTGTGTATGATTACGGCCAAAATGGGGTCGAATTGAAAAAAAATATTCGGGATTACTGGTGGAAAAGCATGGTGCAGCTTCATGAAAACATCGTAGGTATCGATGCAGCCATATTCATGGCACCTCAAGTTTGGAAGGCGAGTGGTCATGTAGATGGGTTTAGTGATCCGATGATTGACAACAAGGACTCCAAAAAACGCTATCGTGCAGATGTTCTTATCGAAGACTACCAAGAGAAATACAGACAAAAAAATCAAAAAGAGATTACCAAAGCCAAAAAACGCTTTGGAGACGACTTTGACCTTGAACAGTTTGTGGCAACCAATCCGAATATTGCTCGGAATAATGCTAAAATAGCAGCTATTGATGAGCGTTTGAAAGCGGGTTTGGAATCGGGAAACCTTCACTTGGTGAGAGAACTGATTGAAGAATTGGGAATTGCTTGTCCCGTGAGTGGAAGTAAGAATTGGACGGATGTTCGTCAGTTTAATTTGATGTACAGCACCCAAATGAGTGCTACTGATGGAGATAACAAAATCTACTTGAGACCCGAAACAGCACAAGGGATTTTTGTTAATTATCTGAACGTGCAAAAGACCGGTCGTATGAAACTGCCTTTTGGAATCGCTCAAACCGGAAAAGCGTTTAGAAATGAGATAGTTGCTAGGCAATTTATCATGCGAATGAAGGAATTTGAGCAAATGGAAATGCAGTTTTTTGTATCCCCAGGCGAGGAGATGGAATGGTATCAGCATTGGAAAGACCATCGAATGAAATGGCACCTCAATCTAGGGATTGACGAATCAAAATACCGTTTTCATGATCATGTCAAGCTAGCACACTATGCCAATGCAGCTGTAGATATTGAGTATGATTTTCCATTTGGATTTAAAGAAGTGGAGGGTATCCATTCTCGTACCGACTTTGATTTGAAACAACATGAATTGGCTACAGGTAAAAAATTACAATATTTCGATAATGAGAAAAATGAGAGCTACGTCCCTTATGTGGTAGAAACCAGTATTGGTTTGGATCGGATGTTTTTAGTGCTCATGAGTAATGCATTGCAAACCGAAGATTTGGGAGAAGGTCAATCGCGAACGGTTCTGAAACTACCCCCAGCATTATCACCATTTCAGTGTGCTATTTTGCCTTTGGTGAAAAAAGATGGATTACCCGAATTGGCTAAAAAAATCATGAAAGATTTGAGCCTCGATTTTAATTGCTACTACGAAGAAAAGGATAGTATCGGTAAGCGATACAGAAGACAAGATGCTATCGGAACTCCTATTTGTATTACCGTCGATCACGATAGTTTGAACGATCAAACCGTTACCATTCGATATAGGGACACAATGGATCAAAAGCGTGTTTCGTTGGAGGAGCTTCATGCAATTATCGAAAAAGAGGTCAGCATGAAAGCACTTTTGAGCGGTTTGGTTTAATCTGTACTCAGATTTATTTCTGAATTGATTGGCAGTCATTTTAAACGATTATCTTCGAACAATCAGAATGCGTTTATTTCTATCATTTTTAGGATTATTCATCTTCTATTTGGGAATAGCTCAAAGTCAAATTTCAGCTACATCACGATTTGATATTCAGCAATGGGATTCAGATAGAATTCCTGTCATTCTAAAAATAAATGATGAATTTGACGTCTCTTATATTCAAAATGTGGGAGGTAAGGTGGGTTCTCAGATTGCAGATATCGTAACCCTACGGATTGATAAGCATTCATATGATGAATTGTGCAAAATGCCAGGAATTGAATATATCCAATTGGCACATAAGTTGGCACCCAGTCTAAAGCGTGTAATTCCAGATATCAAAGCTGATAGCGTATATCACAGTAAAATGTTGGAAATGGGTTATACGGGCAAAGGTGTCATCATTGGGGTAACCGACTGGGGTTTTGATTATACGCATCCGATGTTTTATGATACCGCAATTCAGCATACTCGAATTTTGGCGGCATGGGATCAGTTTAAGAAAAGTGGTCCTGCTCCTGATGGCTTTAATTATGGAACGGAATATGAGGGTGAAGAGGAATTGCTTGCTGCTCAAAAAGATACCGTTAATATTTATGGTTATGCTAC
>JAKMFK010000295.1 GCA_022425465.1 Bacteroidia bacterium
CATAATTTAACTACCTTTGCACACCAACAAAAATCATGTGGGAAAAGATAGCCAGTTCCATTCTAAGAAATAGACTTTCTCTTATTCTGTTTCTTGTAGTCTCAACTGTATTGATGGTATATAAAACCACCCAAGTACAAATGGCTTATGATAACCCAAAATTTATCCCCGACAAGGATGATGACATGATGGCTTACCAAGAATTTAAAAAATTATTTGGTGACGATGGTAGTGTGATGGTTGTTGGGATAAAATCCAAAAAAATCTTTGATCTTGATTTTTTTAACGACTGGTATGATATTACGCATCAATTAGATACCGCCCCCCATATTAAGCAAGTTATCTCTTTAGCCAATTTGATCACCCTCTCCAAAGAATCAAGCTACCAATATTTTGAGGAGGATTCTTTTGAAACCAGTGTCTTTGTTCCACAAAAATTTATTACAGAAAAGCCTAATACGCAATCAGAGTTAGATAGCATTTACCAATCGGTAAAATCACTTCATTTTTATGAAGGCCTCTTGTTTAATGACACTTCTGATTTTGCTTTGATGGCCATTACGCTAGACAAATCAATACTTGACACCAAAGAACGGGTTGGATTTGTCAATGAAATACAAGATCATATATCCAACGTATGTTCTCAGTATGATGTTGAAGCTCATTACTCAGGTCTTCCATTTATTCGGACTAAGATGTCTCAGATGATCAAACAAGAACTCGTTCGATTCACTGTTGTATCTATGATATTGACATCATTGATTCTTTTGTTCTTTTTCAGAAGTTTCCCGACGATTGCCTTTTCGTTACTAACTGTGGTCATTGGTGTGATTTGGTGTCTTGGAATACTCGTTTTATTAGGTTATAAGATCACGATGTTTATTGGGTTGTTACCCCCCTTAATTGTGGTTATCGGTATTGCCAATTGTATCTATCTTCTCAATAAATATCATGACGAGTATAGATCTCATGAGAATAAAATAAAAGCACTGCAACGAGTCATCTCCAAAGTAGGACGAGCTGTATTATTTACAAATCTCACAACAGCCGTTGGATTTGGTGTGTTTACCCTAACTGGAAGTACTGTATTACAAGAGTTTGGACTTACTGCCTTTTTATCCATCATGGCGGTATTCATGATATCCATTATTCTGATACCAGTCCTCTTTAGCTTTCTCCCCCCTCCTAATACGCGTCAGACCAAACACTTAGATTATAAGTTTTTAAACAAACTCATTGATAAAATCTCTTTCATTGTTCTTAACCACAGAAAATGGGTTTATCTAAGTACAATCATTTTAGTTATTTCCTCATTCATAGGAATGGCTCTACTTAAAAATGTGGGGTATATGGTCGATGATATTTCTAAGCAAGATAAACTTTATCTCGATTTAAAGTTTTTTGAAAAAAATGTAAATGGTGTAATGCCATTTGAAATTGTCATTGATTCTCGCAAACCCCAGGGAATATATGATGTGAGAACACTCATGAAAATCAACTTACTAGAACGAAAGATTAATGAATATCCAGAATTTTCAAGACCCGTGAGTATATCTAAAACTATTAAATTTCTCAACCAGGCCTATTTTGATGGGGATCCAAGAAGATTTAGAACTCCTAGCGTACTTGATTTAGGCAATATTATGAGTGCCATCCCAAAAAATGAGATTAATGACAACTTGATGAATAGTCTTATCAATGATGATAATAGCAAGGCTAGAATTAGTGTTCAAATGGCCGATGTAGGAAGTGTCCGAATAAAAGAACTTCAAGAAGAGATTGGGAGTCTTGCAGATACCATTTTTAATTATCAAAAAAATACAGAAGACATTTTTACAGACTCCATAATCGCTGTAGAATTAATAGACTCAGCCACTAATTTGTTTGATACAACCTATTATTCTACGCAAGTCATAACCTACCACCCAATCGATAGTAGTAGGATGACTGATATATCCATTACTGGGACAAGTATCATTTTCCTAAAAGGGAATGATTACTTAATAAGCAACCTATTGATGAGCCTAATTATTGCTTTCATCATTATATCGCTACTTATGGCCAGTATCTTTAAATCATTGCGAATGATTTTAATTTCAATGCTTCCCAATCTGATACCTTTACTATTCACAGCAGGAATAATGGGCTACTTTGGAGTTAATTTCAAACCCAGTACCGTTTTAGTATTTAGTGTAGCCTTTGGAATTGCAGTAGATTTCTCTATTCACTTTTTGACCAAGTATAAAATAGAATTAAAAAATGCATCATCCATATCTAAAGCAGTGGCCAATGTCCAAAAAGAAATCAGTACAAGTATGATTTATACCGCAGTTATCCTATTTTTTGGTTTTATCATATTTATTTTTTCAGACTTTGGTGGAACCATTGCTCTTGGATTATTCACCGCGATAACCCTCTTTATAGCATTGTTATCAAACCTAATATTACTTCCTTCTCTGCTACTTTCATATGATATAGCACAAGAAAAAAAGAAGTCTTGATGGGTTGAGGCGACAAATAACAAAACAGCCTAATTATGATACATTTTACTCAAGGTAAAATATTACCTTTGCACACTTCATTATAGATTTGAAATACGCTTATGTCTAAAGGTCATTCATATCCACAATACAAACAACTCAACCTCCCATCAATTGAAAAAGATGTTTTAAGTTTTTGGAACGAAAATTCTGTATTTAAGAAAAGTATTGAAAACCGACATAACCAAGAAACATTTGTGTTTTATGAAGGACCTCCCTCAGCAAACGGGATGCCGGGTATTCACCACGTAATCAGTCGAAGCATCAAAGATGTATTTTGTAGATACAAGACCTTGCAAGGATTTAAAGTAGATAGAAAAGCAGGTTGGGACACCCATGGACTTCCTGTTGAGCTGCAAGTCGAAAAAACATTAGGCATAACTAAAGAAGACATTGGAACTAAAATATCTGTAGAGGAATATAACAAGGCCTGTCGAGAGGATGTTTTAAAATTCAAGGATAAATGGGATGAACTAACCGAAAAAATCGGATATTGGGTAGACCTAGATAACCCCTACATTACTTATGATAATGAATACATTGAATCTGTTTGGAATCTTCTAAAACGACTTCATGATAAAGGATATCTATACAAAGGTCATACGATTCAACCCTTTTCACCTGCTGCAGGAACTGGACTTAGCTCTCATGAGTTGAATCAACCTGGAACATATAAAAATGTTAAAGACACGACCGTTGTTGCTCAATTTAAATTGGAACAACCCAATGCAATTGATTTGGATCTAAATTGGGGAAACACCTACTGTCTTGCATGGACCACCACACCTTGGACGCTCCCAAGTAACACCGCATTAGGAATAGGACCAAAAATTGACTACTCGGTAATTAAAACCTTAAATCCCTACACATTTGAAAAAATCACTGTTGTATTGGCTACTAAGCTGGTTGAAAAATACTTTCCTTCTAAAAATAAAGACATCGAATTAGCTGATTATCAAGAGGGAGATAAAGTTATCCCATTTGAAGTGGTTAAAGAGATTAAAGGTGCTGTATTAGTTGGTCAAAAATACTATCAACTTATGCCCTACCAACAACCTAAAGGTGGTAAAGCATTTGAAATCATTGCAGCAAACTTTGTGACTACTGAGGATGGTACGGGTATAGTTCATCTAGCACCAAGTTTTGGATCTGATGACTACATTGCAGCAAAGCAAAACAATATTGGCTCATTAACTCTTGTTGACCGTGAGGGAAAATTTGTTGATGGTGTTGGAGAATTTTCAGGACTCTATGTCAAAAACTATAAAGAAGAGGATGAAAAGGCAGATGGTTATATGACCACTGACGTTAAAATTGCTATTCGACTTAAAACAGACAATAAAGCTTTTAAAGTAGAAAAATACGAACACAGTTATCCTCATTGCTGGAGAACTGACAAGCCTATTCTCTACTATCCTTTAGAAAGTTGGTTCATTAAAACAACTGCTGTTAAGGATCGTCTAATTGAGCTGAATAAAACTATAAACTGGAAGCCTGCAAGCACAGGTGAGGGTCGATTTGGAAATTGGTTAGAAAATCTAGTTGATTGGAACTTGAGTAGAAGCAGGTATTGGGGAACTCCTCTCCCCATTTGGCGAACAAATGACGGAAAAGAATCTGTCTGCATTGGCTCTATTGAAGAATTAAAAAACGAGGTTAGCAAGTCTGTTGCTGCCGGACTCATGAAAGAAAATACTATTTTGCCAGAATTTGATTTGCACCGACCATATATAGACGACATCACACTTGTTAGCAATAATGGTGAACCTATGTATCGTGAAACTGACTTGATTGATGTTTGGTTTGATTCTGGAGCAATGCCTTTTGCTCAACTCCATTATCCTTTCGAAAATCAAGATCAAATTGACAGTAACATCAACTTTCCTGCTGACTTCATTGCAGAGGGTGTAGATCAAACACGTGGGTGGTTTTTTACCTTGCATGCAATATCTGTTATGCTAAACGACTCTGTTGCATACAAAAATGTAGTTGCTAATGGGCTCGTATTAGATAAAGACGGAAACAAAATGTCAAAACGTCTTGGTAATACAATTGATCCATTTTTGGCTGTTGAAAAGTACGGAGCTGACGCTATTCGTTGGTACATGCTGAGCAATTCAGCACCATGGGACAATCTAAAATTTGATTTGGATGGGGTTACCGAAACACAACGAAAGTTTTTTGGTACCCTACACAACACATATGGGTTCTATGCATTGTATGCCAACATTGATGAATTTAAAAATGACCATGAAGAAATTCCTATTGACCAACGGACAGAACTAGACCAATGGATTTTAAGTAAGCTAAATTCATTATCCAAATTAGTTGAGGTTGCTATGGATGATTTCGAACCTACTAGAGCAACTCGTGCTATTCAGCGTTTTGTAATCAATGACTTGAGTAACTGGTATGTTAGACTAAATCGTCGTCGTTTTTGGAAAGGAGAACTAACATCGGATAAAATTGCGGCATATCAAACCTTAAACACATGTCTAATCAATGTAGCTAAGTTGATGTGTAGCTTTAGCCCATTCTATGCTGATCGACTGTACCGAGATCTTACTTTTTCAAATGAATCTATTCATTTGCAAGATTTCCCTAGTGCTAATCCCAATTTAATCAACTCCGAACTAGAAAGTCAAATTGCTATCTCACAAGATATCACCTCGCTAATACTTCGTATCCGAAAGGCCGAAGGTATCAAAGTTCGTCAACCACTGAACAAAGCAATTATTCCTGCTCTAAACGAAGAATTTAGTGTTCAATTAAAACGGGTTGAAAAGCTTATTAAATCTGAGGTAAACATCAAAGAAATCGAAATTATTGACAAAGACTCATCCATCATAAAAAAATCAGCAAATCCCAATTTTAAATCACTTGGTAGACGAGTGGGTAAGGATATGAAGGTTATTTCGGGTCAAATTTTCAATTTTACAAATGATGATATTGCAAAACTAGAAAGTGGTGGGTCTATTCAAATAACTGCTGAAGATAGAAGCTATGATATTGTTATAGACGACATTGAAATTAAAACAACAGACATTCCTGGATGGAAAATAATTAATGATAACAACTACACAGTTGCATTAGACCTAGAATTAACTACTGAACTAAGAAATGAAGGTATTGCCCGTGAGTTTGTCAATAAAGTTCAAAACTTACGAAAAGAGAAAGATTTTCAAGTGACCGATAAAATCACGGTCTCAATTGACAATCACCCTTATATTAAAGATGCAATTGAATCTCACAATGAATATATTTGTGGGGAAATCCTTGCAAAGTCAATAATTATGAAGGACGATATGGATACTTCTGATGAGGTTGATATTGACTCCCACCTAATTAAAATTAAACTAACTAAATAACCATTATGAAAGAATCGTTAAGATACAGTGACGCTGATTTAGCAGAATTCAAAGAAATCATTTTGAAAAAATTAGAATCTGCTAGAGAGGAGTATAACTATTTACGTAGACAAATTAGATCCGAAAATGAAAATGGAACGGACGATACAGCTAGTGCATATGTAGCTATTGATGATGGAAGTGCTTCACAACAAAAAGAAAGTACTGGTCAGCTTGCTGCACGCCAACAAAAATTCATCGAAAATCTCGAGAATGCTCTTATTCGAATAGAGAATAGAACCTATGGTATTTGTAGAGTAACTGGAAATCTGATTAGCCGTGAACGTTTAAGAGCTGTACCACATACAACACAAAGTATGGAGGCAAAAAAGAATCAATACCGTTAAGTCGTTGGAATCAATTTCATTCTTCGATCGAAAAAAACAGGTGATCTATGTTATCATTACTGTCTTGACAGTATTGGTATTTGACCATTGGTTAAAATTTCATATCAAAACGACCTACTCCCTTGGTGAGAGTACAATTATTTTCCCAAATTGGTTTGAATTGCATTTCACAGAAAACCCAGGTATGGCCTTTGGTTTAACACTTGGTGGGAAATGGGGCAAGATTGTACTTACCATATTCCGAATCATTGCCTCTGGTGTAATCATTATATATATCCGAAATCTAATCAAAGAAGGAGTGAAATCGGCAACTATTATTCTCATTTCTTTAATACTTGCTGGAGCTATAGGAAATATTATTGACTCCATTCTTTATGGCTATTTCTTTGAGGAGAGTAGTTACCATCATGTAGCGAAATTTTTACCCAATGGAAATGGATATGCCCCATTATTTATGGGCAAAGTTGTTGATATGCTTTACTTTCCACTCATTGATACCAACTGGCCAGAGTGGATGCCATTTATCGGTGGTAATCGTTTTCAATTTTTTAGACCTGTATTCAATATTGCTGATGCAGCTATAAGTATAGGTGTATTTACCATTCTTATTTTTAGGAGTTATTTGTTTCCACATAGTCAATCTGAAGAAACAAAAGACACAGACTAAGAAAGTTTATTTGGGTTTATTATTTTTTTCCTCTCCAAACACTGGTTTGAAGATAAAATACACCCCTACAAATACAATAAGGGTGACCACTACTTCAGAAATACCCCAGAACAATCCTGTTGCATCTGGTGCTCGTTGAACACTATCTATAGCTTGTAGAATTAACATAAACTATCGCTCTTCGTCATCGTTTTCAGAATACGAATCTGGCTCTGATTTTGGAGGTGTTACCAATACTTTATAGAAAAAATACCCTGTAATAATTGTTACAGAAACTTGGACAACTACCATCATTATTAATGCTGAACTACTCATTTTTTATCTGTTAAATTTTTGTTTTCGTAATTTAGATGCATGTCTTACCATTAATGCAAGACCTATAAATGTACCTAAAAGAAGCAATCGGGACATATCTACATAAAATACATTTGTTAAACTTCCATCTATCATCCAACTTGCATCTTCACCAATATGAAGTATCTTCCCAATTATACTACTTTTATCCAATACCCACTCATCACTCATAGCAGCTTGCCAATCATTATCTTTTGGTGTGAACAATGAGGCTAAAAATATGACCAAGATAAACAATGGAGTTATCCACTTAATGATAAATTTATAGATAGTGGGTACTTTGATGTCGGCACCATAATTAATCTCATTCCATCCTTTGTCCATTCCAAAAACCCAAGCAAAAAGGATCACTTCTGCTAATGCAAAAACAACAAGTGAAACGGTACCCGTCCAATAGTCATATTCATCAAACACGCCAAATTCAAAAAAGAAAATAGTGGGAAGAGCCAGTAAAAAAATAAAGACACCTAATGTCCATGAGGCTTTGTTACGAGACCAGTTAAATTCATCTTGAACAAATCCCATCCATGGCGTACCCATAGCCAGTGAAGATGTAATTCCAGCAAAAAACAACAGACCAAACCAGGCCACTCCAGCAATAACAGAAATAACATGCCCCCATTGATCAAATAAATAGGGCATTGTTTTAAATGCCATCATAAATCCAGCATTTTCTTTTACCCAGTCAAGTCCCAAAAACCCTACAGCTATTGGAATAACAACTGATGCACCTAAAACAATCTCTACGAAACCATTCATCCAACCTGCACTCATTGCATTTAGGGCAATATCGTCTTTCTTTTTAACATAGGATGAGTAACATACAATGGTTCCCATTCCAACGGAGAGCGTGAAAAATATTTGGCCAGCTGCTTCTAGCCAGACCTTTGGATTCCACAAACTATCATATTGAGGTGACCATAAAAAGTCCATCCCAATGTGTGAATTACAATCTGCACATTTTCCGGTGTCTCCCATTGAAAAAGCCATAAAAGCTAAAAAAGCACCAAATGCAATAAGCATTGGCATAGCTATTTTAGCCACTTTTTCAATTCCACCACTCAATCCCTTGGATAGAATATATATATTGACAACTAATGTAACTGTAAAGGCTAAAAGAGCAATTACGGGTATATTCACCCCACCACTAATATCTACATACTGATCAAAAACTTGCCCAACCTTGGCAATATCCATTCCAAAAAAATCACCTTTTAGCGACTTTATGGTATACGTTAACGTCCAAGATTCAATATAAGTGTAATAGGACATTACTCCGATGTTGGTAAAAATCCCAAAAACACCAAAATACTTCCAAAGGCTTTTCTTGGTCATGTTATCGAGTATGAAAGGGGTGCTATGATCGCCTTTTGAACCACCATATCGTCCCATACTCCACTCTACCCAAAGTAATGGTATTCCCATCAATAAAAAACTAATGATATATGGAATGATAAAAGCTCCTCCGCCATTTTCGACGGCTTTTACTGGAAAACGAAGAAAGTTACCCAACCCAACTGCATTACCTGCCATAGCTAGAATAAGGCCTACTCTACTCCCCCAAGACTCTGTTGATTTACTCATAATTATTTGATGTGCAATATGGCTAAAATTTGAAGAATGCCCAAATTTTATCGAACTCGCTTTGCTGAATAGTAAGAATGGGATTGTTCACCTGTTTGCAAGTTTAATATTCCGTCTTTCCTTAACTCATCTACACGAACCATTCCATGGGAATGAATTATCTGTCCGTTACCCATATAAATTCCCACATGAGTAACCCGATTATTACTTTCAAAAAACACAAGATCTCCCTCAAATAAATCCCTAAAGGCTATTGCCTTTCCAACTTTTTGTTGTTGAGATGCATCTCTGGGTAACTGAACACCTGAACACTTATATACAACTTGAACAAAACCTGAACAATCAATCCCTGAAAAATGCCTACCTCCCCATAAATAAGGCACTCCAATAAATAGCTTTGCCAACTCTAAAACACTAGGCTGATTGTTTGAACCAGTCTGTTCACTAAATTCTGATCCTATCGAGCTAATCAGTGGCTGATTAGTAAAAAAGTTTGTAGAATATTGGATGAAATCTGTTTGTAAAAATTTCTTGGACTTCAATTCTAGCGATTCTATTTTGTGGATACTGGATTTACTAAGCCAACCCTTATAATCATCATAATCCATTTGAACAAGAGACCATTCTTCATGTTGTTCAAGAATGACATACGTTTCACCAAAAAGAAGTTGACTGACCATTTCCGAGCTACTTTTTGGGTCAGCTCTTAAAGGGATTTGAGACAAATGACAAATACCCCTATCCATTATCAAATATGTAATTTCGCTTTTCTAGCAAGAAGTTGATCCTCAGATTCTACTCTATCTGGATCTGGAACGCAGCAATCAACTGGACATACAGCAGCACACTGAGGTTCTTCATGAAAACCTTTACACTCTGTGCACTTGTCTGGAACAATGTAATATACCTCATCAGATATAGGCTGTTGAATTGAATCTACAGCTACCTCCTCACCTGTCTCTAATTTGTAGGATCCTTTAACACCTGTACCATCCGCTATTTTCCATTCAGCACCTGCCTCATAAATAGCTGTATTAGGACATTCTGGCTCACAAGCACCACAATTAATACATTCATCAGTTATGATAATTGCCATAATGCAAAGGAAAACTATTTGCTCGAAAATGAATAGTTATTTTATAGCTATTCTTACAAACTGTCTAGTATTTTAGCAACTTGATCAGATTGAATAAAGTCTGGCCTTTTCTGTTGAATTTTCTCAAACCATTTTTTTGCATTATTTACTTCTCCAAGTTGAACTGATAAATTCAAATAGGTTAACCATATCGATATATCATCCGGATCAAACAAGTAAGCTTTATTTACATACTGTTTAGCTTTCGAATATTGTTTTTTAATTGTGGCTATCTTAGCTAAGCTATTTAAAATTTGTGCGTTTTCATTGAAATTACCCAATAATTTAGTTCCCAATTTTTCACCCTCATTTAGAGACTCATTATCAACATAACGCTTTAGTAATTGAACACCAAATAACGAATTTGTAGGTTCTATTTTGTAGGCATTCTTTGTATAAAAAAGTGCTTGACTTAATTTATTGGTTCTTGCATAACTTTCACCCATCATAAAATTTTGCCAAGCATCTAGTTCCCCATATTCAAATGTTAATTCAGTTACTTTTTCATACTCCTCTTTCAAATAATAATATTTCAACCAAAGTTTTGGAAAATCATTTTTTACTAATAATTCTTTTGCCTTATTGATGTAAAATGGATTCTTATCAAATTTTTCCCAATACTCTAAATAGGCTAAAATTTCACGTTCAATTGTAGGTTGAGAATTATTAACTGCGTATAAGCCTATCAACCTTTGCATTTGATTAACATCGTATTCATTTTCTTTGGGTTTTCTGATGTAATGATCGTGAACACTCACATGAGGAATATCCTCCGAACTACTCGGAGGCATGTGACAAGATACGCAGTTGTATTTTGCCTCAATTAATTGATCTGTTGGGGTTGAACAATCCTTTTTCACATGACATTGAGCACAAGCTGTGTTATATACTTCAGTACCTGTTATTTTAACACTAACATGAGGATTGTGACATGATATGCACGTAAATTTCAGATCTGAATTGTTTGATGACGTAAAACACTTGCTCATTTGGAAACGTTGAGAATGGTTGGCCATATCAAACTGCGACTGATTACCTTCATACTCAGGAAGGTATATTTCAAAAATGTCACTAAGCCTCATACCTGGCTTGAAGTCGGTAAACTTTTTTCCTTCTTTCAAAAGGTTCAAACCTTGTAAATGACATCGTTGGCAAAGATCAATTTGTCGATTCCAAGAGAGTTTTCGGGGATTGACAATAGTTGGATCTATTTCATTTTGAACATCCACCCCTTGTCCATTTAATCGTTGTTTAACATGCAATTCGCCAGGTCCATGACATCGTTCACAATCAATTCCATTACCCATGCTCATAAATTTATATTGCGAATTATCCTCAAGTTTGGGCATTGAATTGTGACAACTGATGCATTCTGAATTTAATATTCGACTAAACCGAGAATTATTACCTCCCTCAAAACCAGGAGCAAGATCCCATTTCTGTTTTTGAACATAGAACGTTATTGGAGCTTGATAAATGTATCCGTTTCTTTCCATCAAATGAGAGTTGGTATGTTGACCACTACCAACGATATAATTGATTTCTTGAGTTAATTGGTGTATGGTATCCTTACCTAAAAGTCTATATTCTTGAATATAAAGTTTCTCATTATTCCAAAAAGGATAATAATGCATATCAGAAAAGGAATCATAGACTTGGTGACTAACCCCAAAAATAGCGGATGATTTTTGACGTGTTGCTGAATCAAACGATAGTCCCATACCAGTATGAATGAATGTTTGATGTTTATCTTGATGACAAGTAGCACATATTTTTATACCAACATATGCAACACTATCTGGATGATTATCATAATGAAAGTCTGTATTTGAATTCTGAGTAGAGTCAGAACAATACATCAGTATGGTAACCAATAAAATTAGCCCTAAAAAAACAACAGGTTTTTTGAATCGATATTTTAACCGTACTTGGCTTGCCACGCTAACATACCTCCAAGAAGATTTCTTACATTTTTGAACCCTTGACGAACCATAAACTCCTTTGCTGCTGCACTCCTACCACCAGATTTACAATGCACTACAACCTCCTTTTCCATCCAATCATCTAGATCATCGATTGCACCCTGAAGTGTTCCTAAAGGAATCAATTTACCATTAATATTAAAGTCATTGAATTCCCAATCTTCTCGAACATCAATTAAAAGAAAATCTTCTTTGTTATCTATTTTTTGTTTTAACTCTTCAATAGTTATATCCTCCATGATTACTTTTATTTTTTTTGTATAATAAGTTTAGCGGTGTAAAAACGCTTTGAATTATCGTTCAAAAATACAAAGTAGGCACCCTCTTTTAAGCTAGATACATTTAAATTAGAACTATTCCAAAATTCTAATAGCTGCTTACCATGAACATCACAAACACCTATATGCGAGAAATTGCTCGATAAATAAACAATATCCTTTGCTGGGTTGGGGTATATTTTGATTGAATTTTCATTTAAATCTATTTGATTTATTGAAGCATACAACTCTTTTGGAGTACCAAAATGAGGTCTCATCATCAACGTACCACTTGGTAAATTATCATTGGTCCAATTGCCAAATGTTTTGTAATAAAGGTACTGATTCACTTTATCAGGTGTCTTTGAGTAACCATAATTCTTATCCCAACCAACATTAAGATTATACATACTCTCTTGCTTCCAACCTATGTAATATCTTCCAGGCGAAAGGACTAAAATAGTATCTAAATAGTATGGGGTAAATGTTTTCCAATTATTAACTGAAGAATATGTTGGCGATAATTCGTCTGATTCATAAATCAGCTCATCTTCAGTGGCATTATTTACTCCCGATAATTCCTTCCATATCCTGTATGTAAACCGTTTTCTCGACACATCATATACTGCTTGGTTAAAATAGGTAGCTATTGCGTATAATGTATCCTCCTTAGCCACATCAAATCCATAAGCTACTTGACCTTTTATATTACTTGGGTTCGAATTTTGATCAAATCCAAACCCTTGTTCAACTGAACCATCATCATAGGCATAAAAATCTGAAAATTCTTGAGTCAATGAGATACTATCATTTCGTTTATAGTCATTTGCAACACCATTTTCTCTTACTTCAACCAAACGATTAATGACAACAGGCTCATCTACCGATAATCCTATAAATGAAGAATATGAGGGCAAATTTCTGACTGCAGAGGTCTGAGCACCAATATTTTTTGTACTATTAATAAATTCATTACTCGCAATAACGGATCCATTAAAAGAAGCCTGATGTCTGATCTGAAGTGCTTTGGACTCTCTGTATAAATTAGATAATCTAATATGCACAGAATCAACAATATGACTAGAAGGATTTACACTAAAATGTGAGTAAGGCATCTGAGCAAATGAATTTAACAAGGGCGATGGTGTATTTTGAATTGCATAGTCGTTGTATGAATCATCTATACTCGATCGATCTTTATCTAATATTACATAATCAAGATGCCAATGATTTGCATTACCTACTTGTCGAGTGTGGGTAGTAAACATAAATTGAAATCCTTTATGAAGATAATTATCATCTAATATTGGAATACTGACATGTTTAAATTCAGAAGTAGCTGGCTGTCCACCAACACTCCAAACTCGTATCCAAAGATTATTAGCAGCTTTAAACCAGAGTCTCAATGAATCTTCACCGTTTAGATGATATCCCAAACCATTAGGCTGATAAAAGAAACTAAATACGATTGAGTCGACAATAGCATATAAAGATCCAGAACTATCATAAAGATTTATGGGCTGACTAATAAGACTATCTCCTGGACCATTAAAATCTTTATTAATCGTATTTCTATATGGATTACCTCTTGAATCAAGACCATCAAAAGTGGCTACATTAATTGTTGGTGGATGATACGGAAAATGATTGTTTACATAGACCTGGTTGTTCAACCATTTTGAGCTATCAGGGTAAAGTTTACTTTCAGAAAAATCGTCAAAAAAAGGTAATTCGATGGTATCTCTTTGACCAAACTTATACTTCTTTACAGGTTGGAATTCATAGTTAGGATTAACTTCTAAAAAATGATGAATAGATGGATTTTTTTTTAGTGGATATGTTCTCACTTGACCATATATTGCAGCAACTTCAACAAACAAAAACAAAACTATTAATCCTATTTTGACATATTTTAAAACTCCCATAATGAACAAACGCATATCTTATTTTAAAAGTGCTTATTTGACTAATTCTCCATACCAATTTCAGGTTCCGCCAAGCCCTGCATACCCATATTGTCTGAATCTGAAAAACCATAAACACCCACAACTAAATCAATAACTGAATTCCGTTCAACTTTTGTACCTGGTTTGATGGTTTCATTTGTTCCCGGATAATATTGGGCCAATATGGGTTGATCGTTCTTAGATTTCACAAAGGATGATATTTGTTCGGTCAATTTACCAACCTTGAGATGTTTTCGGATTAAAATATTTCGTGCTTGAGATAATGAAGTTTTATTTGCTAAATCAGGCACACTAACCATGGGGATACTGTTAATATTTATCACTAAATAAACCTTTCTACCTGGCTTAACCATCATACCTGGAGCAGGATTTTGATTAATTACAGCTAGCTTTTCAACACCATCTTTATATACTGTATCTGTCACCTCTCCTACTAAACCATTATTTTTTAAGTATTCAAGTGCATCATCCGAGTTTTGACCACTTAAATCAGTTACTTCAATTAAATCACTATCATGATTTGTATATATTTTAAGATACCATAAAATACCAAGTGCTGTTAAAATAGAGATAAAACATATTAAACCTAGATGAATTAAGATTTTTTTCATTTTTATACTTTTACTGAAGTCTCAAAATATTATCTCGCAATATACGAGCAAAGAGTTAGTTTAGTCAGAAAATCAGACTTATAGGTTAATTATTTTTTCTCAAGAAGTTTAAGCACAGTCCATGCAACTTCCTCACCTTTATGACCATGAATCCCTCCAGCTCTTTCGATAGCTTGTTGTTGAGTTGTTGTTGTCAACACCCCAAAACCAATGGGAATATTATGTTTTATGGTAATTTTTGCTATGCCGTTAGCCACAGCATCACAGATGAAATCAAAATGAGGAGTCTCTCCCTGTATAACTACCCCGATGCAGACAATCGCATCCATACCATCATGAGCAAGTTTATTAGCAGCATAAATTAACTCATATGAACCAGGAACATCCCAAACTGTAACGTTTTCTGTGAGTATACCTGCCGATTCCAGTGTTTTCAAGGCTCCTGATTTAAGTTCAGATGTAATTTCGCCATTCCACATGGCAGAAACCACTCCAATCTTGAAGTTTGAACGAGGTAAGCTAATTTTTTCGCTTAAAAATTTCTGATTAGCATAGTCTGCCATTACAAAGATTAATTTGCCTGTTTGGCTTTTGCACGAGCAACAAGTGCTTTCACAAGTTCAGCTTGTCTGGAATCAGGATAGGATTCTTCAATCTCTGCATAAGCATCAATAGCGTCATCATATGAACCAGCTTCTTCAAAAGCAGCTCCAGCTTTCAGTAAAGCATATGGAGTAGTCAATTCATTATCTCTTTTGTTAGCTGCACTCATGTATGTTTTGCCAGCCTTTTCATAATCTTCCATTTCAGAATAACAATCACCTCTTAGTGTAATCACTTGAGCTGCCATTATTTCGTCATCCATAGAAACATTGTTGAGATAATCCAAAGCATCTTCATATTTTCCTTGTTCCAATAAAATTCTGCCAGCATAATACGATGCTTGATTTCCTATTTTAGTTGAACCAAACTCATCTGCTATATCAATCATTCCAAGATTAACTCCGTCACCCATTAAGGCCTTGTCTAAAGAATCCATTCCAAAGTATCGTTCAGCCATAAAAAAACTGTCAGCAGCTTCCATCTCTTGTTCCGGAGCATAAACATTATTATAATAGTAAATTGCACTAGCCAGTACAATCATTGCTATTCCTGCAGTAATCGCATTTTTCTTATGTTTTTCAAAAAATTGAATTAATGACTCGATTCCTTGGTTTTCTGTAGTTTGTTCTTCTGTATTCATTATAAATAGGTCGCAAAAATAGTGTTATTCAACAATAAAAGGGTATTCTGTTTCATACACATCTTTGTATATTTCATCTGCACTAGGGAAAGGAGAATTGTCTGCAAATTCTACAGATGCTTGAACTTCGGCTTCTACACTTTCTTCAATCTTATCCAATTCTTTTTCTGATAAAAATTTAGACTTAAGAATAGTTGCTTTTACAACCTCAATTGGATCAATTTTTCGATATTCTTCTACCTCATCCTTAGTACGATATTTAGCAGGATCACTCATTGAATGACCTCTGTATCGATATGTCTTCAACTCAACGAAAGTTGGACCACCACCCTTTCTAGCACGATCAGCAGTTCTTTTCATACTCTCATGAACAGCTTCACAGCTCATACCGTCCACTTGTTCCGCATTCATCTCGTATGATGATGCCATCTTATAAATATCAGTCACATTGGTTGTTCTTTCAACAGAAGTTCCCATTGCATAATTGTTATTCTCACAAATAAAAACAACGGGTAAGTTCCACACCATCGCCATGTTGAATGTCTCATGTAAAGCTCCTTGTCTAACAGCCCCATCACCCATATAGCAGAAACATACGTTATCCGTTCCTTTATATTGCTCTGCTAAAGCGATACCAGCACCAAGAGGTATTTGTCCTCCAACAATACCATGTCCACCAAAGAAATCGTATTCTTTAGAGAACATATGCATACTTCCTCCTTTTCCTTTGCTACAACCGTCAATTCTTCCGAATAATTCAGCCATTACTTCATTAGCTGGAATGCCCATTGCAAGTGCGTGACCATGATCTCTGTATGCGGTAATTACTTTATCTCCATCCTTTTTCGCTGATACCATTCCAGCAACAACAGCCTCTTGACCGATGTATAAGTGACAGAATCCACGAATTTTGTTTTGACCGTACATTTGAGCTGATTTTTCCTCAAATCTTCTGATTAATAACATTAATCTGTACCAATCTACGTAAGTTTTTTTAGTGTGCTTTAGTTTTGCCATTTTATATTTGGTGCGGCAAAAATAACAATTTTAATTGCTCAATTAACACACTTGAAAGTACAAAAATTATCTTTAGTCTTTTTTAAGAATCACTCCGACCTAAGTCTTGATATGGAGGAGGTTACAGCTATTGCGGGTTTAAATGGAGTAGGAAAAACTTCAGTGTTGGATGCCATTCATTTCTTATGTTTAGGAAAGTCCTACTTTTCTTCAACTGATATTCAGTGTATTCAAACCGACCAATTGCAGTCTGGAATATTAGCTGAAGTTGAAAATCAAAACCAATTTAATCTTAAGATCAAACTAAAAAGAGGAGGACGAAAAATCATAGAAAAGGATAATATACCATACAAGCATATTTCAGAGCATATAGGTCAATTTTTAGCTGTAGTCATTGCCCCTAATGATATCGAACTCATCTATGGTACAAACGATAAAAGAAGGTCATTTATTAATCAAATCATTAGTCAAGTAGACCATAATCACCTTGAAAAACTTGTCAAATACAATAAATTAATAGAGCACAGGAACAAACATTTAAAGGAGGATGCTATCGATTTGGCTCTTATTCAAACTTTGGATGACCAAATTGGACCACTTGCTCATTCTATCTTTAAATCCAGAACTTCTTTTTTCAATGAATTTAGCTCATACTTTAAAGCTAAATACCATCAATTGTCGAATAATAAGGAGGTTATAAAGCTAACTTATCATAGTCAACTAGCTGAAAAAAACTATAATGATTTAGTAGACACTAACCGATCTAAAGACATTGCAATTCGGAGAAGTTCAACAGGAATTCATAAAGACGAAATTGAAATTGAAATTGATGATTTCAGTTTGAAAAAATATGGCTCACAAGGACAAATTAAATCAGGTTTGATTGCATTAAAATTAGCTGAATTCGAATATTTGAAAGATAAAAAAGAATGGACACCCATCCTTCTTTTGGATGATATCTTCGAAAAAATTGATGAAGAACGTGCAAAAGTGCTTACGCAAATTATTAAAAATGGTAACTTTGGACAAATATTTATTACGGACACCGATTCCAAAAGATTAAAATCTTTTTGTGAGGAAATCGGTAAGCCATTCAAAACAATCACACTATCATAATTGAAAGAAGAAAAATCAATCAAGGACCTACTATCTAACGTATTTAAATCATACAACCAAGGATATAAATATGAAGAAACTAGTGTGATCAATAGTTGGGAACAAATTGTAGGGAACATGATTGCTAAGAATACAACTAAAATATTTATTAATAAAAAAGTATTACACTTAACGCTATCTTCTCCTGCACTCAAGAATGAACTCAGATACCACAAACTAGTACTCATTGATAAAGTCAATGACTTTGCTAAACAAAAAATAATTAACGATATAAATTTTTATTAAATAATGACACACAAAATTGCTCCTTCTATTCTAGCTGCTGATTTTGCAAATCTTCAGAAAGACATTGAAATGGTTAATGAAAGTGAGGCCGATTGGTTTCATATTGATATAATGGATGGTGTATTTGTCCCAAATATTTCTTTTGGGTTTCCAGTTATAAAAGCAATTAATAAATATGCTACTAAACCTTTGGATGTTCATCTAATGATATCAAATCCAGATCAGTATATTCAACAATGTGCTGACAATGGAGCTGAAGTCATCACTGTTCATTATGAGGCTTGCACGCACCTTCATCGAACATTAAATGCAATTAAAGAACTAGGTTGTTTAGCTGGAGTAGCTGTAAATCCTCATACACCTGTTCACTTGTTAAATGATGTTTTCAAAGAAATTGATTTAATCTGTTTGATGAGTGTAAACCCAGGTTTTGGAGGGCAATCTTTTATAGAAAACACCTATATGAAACTCCAACAACTCTCCAGTATTTGTCAGCTCAAAAATCACCAACCATTTATTGAAGTTGATGGTGGTGTTAATACAGAAAATTATCAAAAACTGCTTGAATGTGGTGCTAATGTTTTGGTGGCTGGAAGCTCTGTTTTCTCGAGTCCAAACCCGACTGAGACCATATTCAAACTAAAACAATAGTCGACACACAATTTCGTTACTATTCTTTTGAGATCATATCTGCTTATCATATCCTTTCTATTAATCAGTGTGATTAGCCTCTCACAATCATCGATAAATGGAAAAATTTTGGATGTAGAAAAAGCTCCAATTTCGAATGCTTTCATTAAAATCAAGGGTTCATCCTTATCTACCTACTCATCAGTTGATGGAGATTATACGATTACAATTCCTTCTAATCAGATTGTAATTATTCAAATATCCATCTCTACTGAAACTCTTGAAAAAGAAATAGGACCCTTTTTGCCGGGTAAGAAATACAGACAAAATTTTAACCTTAAATCTTCTGTATCATTGGAGACTGCCATAGTGATTGGAGATAAGAATAGAGATCGTCCGCTTATTAGTATTGAGCCCAAAAAATTAGAACATTTCTCAAATACGGCTGGTTTTGAACAAAAATTAAAACTCATCGGAATGGGAATCAGCTCAAGCGGTGGAGAGTTATCTTCTGGCTATAGTGTTCGGGGTGGAAATTTTGATGAAAATCTGGTTTATGTTAATGATATAGAAGTATATCGTCCGTTTCTGGTGAGAAGTGGCCAACAAGAGGGTTTGAGTGTAATTAATCCAGACATGGTAGATCGAGTTGATTTCTCTGCTGGTGGTTTTCAAGCAAAATATGGAGATAAACTTTCATCTGTCCTAGACATCAAATACAGAGAGCCTGATTCATTTAGACTTACAACACAGGCAAGCTTACTTGGTTCCAGCCTCCATATAGAAAATCGAAGTAAAAATAAACGCTTTAGCTATTTAGTTGGTGCACGATTTAGATCTAATCAATACTTATTGGGAAGCCTTGATGTCCAAGGTGATTATAAACCTTTATTTTTTGACCTTCAGACACTCTTAAAATACCGATTAAAATCAAACCTTAGCATATCTTATCTGAGCACGTTGTCTCAGAACAGGTATCTTGTATCGCCGCAAAGCCAGCAGACAAGTTTTGGTAATGTAAATAGTGCTATTAGTCTTTTTATAGCATTTGCAGGCAACGAGCTCATGCAATATACTACTTGGATGAATGCTCTTAGCATGGAGTATAAACCCCGAAAAGATGTAACACTCAAGTTTAATACTTCATCATATACAACATCCGAACGAGAACATTTTACCGTAGAGGGTGCCTATAGGCTCTCCGAGTTAGAAACTAATTTTGGTTCAGACAACTTTGCGAATGAGAAAGCACTATTGGGTATTGGTTATTTTATCGACCACGCTAGAAATGATTTGCAAGCACAAGTCTACTCTGCTTCTCATAAAGGTAAATACGCACGTAAAAATTCGACACTTCAATGGGGGGTTGGATTCAAAAATGAGCAAATATCCGACCGACTCAAAGAATGGAGGTACAATGATAGCAGTGAATACAACATAACCACCATCAACCAACAGAACAAACCTGAGATTATTTTGGACGAATTCTTGAAAGCAAACATTGATATTCAAAGTTTTCGAATTAATGGATACATCCAAAACAGCCAGTATTTGAGGAAAGCTACTAATACAAA
Source organism: Bacteroidia bacterium (assembly GCA_022425465.1). GTDB lineage: Bacteria > Bacteroidota > Bacteroidia > NS11-12g > UBA9320 > UBA9320. The sequence goes on from JAKMFK010000295.1 coordinate 20,717, forward strand.
AATTACCTATGGCTTGCGAACCAACTATTGGAGCTATAACCAAGAAAATGTAATCAGTCCAAGAATGCAATTTTCATGGGAGCCCAATAAAAAGTCTAATGATAGCTTAAAAATAACTTCAATTAACCTGGATAGCGTCTCAACCAAACGTGATTGGCTACTCCGATTTGCAAGTGGATACTATTACCAACCTCCATTTTACAGAGAACTTAGAAGATTGGATGGAACTCTTAACCCATCCATTAAAGCTCAGCGATCAATCCATTTTGTTTTTGGTGGAGATATGAATTTTGAAGCCTGGGGAAGACCATTTAAATTCATGAGTGAGGTATACTACAAACATCAAGACCAAATGATTCCTTATGTAGTTGACAATGTTAGAATACGATATTTGGCGGAGAATAGCTCACAAGGATATGCAACTGGAATAGACGCACGTGTGAATGGAGAATTTGTCCAAGGTATCGAATCATGGTTCAATCTGTCAATTCTCCAAACCAAAGAACGCCTTTATTACACAGATAATGATGGACAAGAACAACTCAGTGATTGGCTTAGAAGGCCAACAGATCAACGTGTAAATTTCTCCATCCTGTTTCAGGATGAACTCCCAAGCGACCCAAGCTATAAACTCAACTTAAGTCTTATTTATGGCTCAAAAATGCCTTTTTTCTTTGATGCTAATAACCGTCAAAATCCTGGGTTTAAAATACCAGCATATCGAAGAGTTGATATTGGATTTTCAAAAATACTTATCGACAAAGATTCCAAAATGCGATCATCCCGATTTAAAAACATAGAGTCTCTATGGGCGAGTTTAGAAGTTTTCAATTTATTACAAGTTAACAATACTATATCCTATGTTTTAATCAAAGATTTTTCCAACAATGTTTATGGTGTCCCTAACTTTCTGACAGGAAGAAGACTAAATTTTCGTTTTATATTAAAAATATAGGGTTTTATTTAACTCTGGAATTGAGTCAGTTTTGAGAACCACTTCACAAATTAGAGGATTGACTCTTGCAAATTTCAATACAACCCGATTTCCTGACAATTTTATAATATCATTATAGACTACATCTATCCTTTTGATATACTCAACTTGATCAACTTCGTAACTAACAATAAGCCTATCCAATGAACTTCTTGCGAAATCAATTTTGGCAGTGGTATATTCAAAGTCATTTTTTATGAGATATGATTTTTGAGAATAATTCAAGATGGAAATACTTGAAAT
>JAKMFK010000304.1 GCA_022425465.1 Bacteroidia bacterium
AACTCACAAATCATGAGCTAACCAACCATTATGCAAACAAAGAAATTGCACTCATTGAGAAATTTAACCCTAAACATGTGCTATCCATCCTTCATTATGATGGAAATAATAAAAATTACTATGTCAAGCGATTCATTATTGAGACCACAACACAGGGAAAACGATTTTCATTTATTACAGAAGGAAGAGGCAGTAAAATGGTTCTTGTATCAACACACAAAGTCCCAACTATAGAACTAACCACGAAGTTAAAATCTGGCGATAAAAAGACAGAAACCATAAATTTAATGGAGTTCATAGACATTAAAGGTTGGAAGAGTATTGGAAATAAAATCTGCGGAAAAGAATTCCATAAAGCCAAATTGTTAAAACCAATCAAACCTGAAGAACCAACGAAACCTCAAGTAGCAGACAATCAGACAAACATACCTCAGAAAGAAACTTTTGCTAATATAGAGGAAAAATCAGATACACCATTAACAGATCAAAAAGTTGAGTCTAATAAATCCAAGGAAACAATTAAAAACACACCCAAACAGGCGGTAAAAAAAGAGGATGATGATGAAGCTAAAACATTTACGAGTGGTGATCAAATCAGCTTATTATGACCATGAATAAATCACAAATCACGTTTCGATCAATTGTTTCTATACATCAGATCGTTTCGATTCTCACCACCCTAATCATTGGTATGGTGTACACTATTCGAAAAAATCAGCCCATATCAGCTGATGAAAGCCTACTGTTGTTCGAATTTATTTTACCCCTAGTGGCTATCTCATCATTTGTGGCCAGTCATTTTATTTCAAAAAAAAAATTATCTAGTCTTAACAAACAAGCATCATTAAATGAAAAACTATCCCTGTTTAAAGAAGTAAAAACAATACAATGGGTTAGTCTTTTTGGCTCAGTCATACTTGCCTCAATTGGGTTTCTAATCTCTGCTCGACAAAATTTATTACTCTATGCTATGATGATTGGTGTTATGATTTTATACTACCGACCTGTAAAAGGACGTATCGGTGAAGATCTGGATTTAACCTCAGAAGAATTAGATTCATTATCATCACCGAAAGAGAACACCTAACCATTCGTTCCCTTCTTTGTTAAACTAAAACAATTATGCCTAAAAGACAACCTAATCCATACATCACCCTTGGATTACTCGCCATCATTTGGGGAAGTTCGTTCATTCTTATGAAAGAAGGTTTGAAATTTTATTCTAGTTATCAAATAGCTGCCATGCGAATTAGTTTCTCAGGGCTAGCTCTTATTCCATTCGTTAATTGGAAAAAATTAGATATCAAAAGAAGCGATTATAAATATTTCATCATTAGTGGTTTTTTAGGAAGTGCCATACCTGCATTTTTATTTCCCCTTGCACAAACTCGGATATCCAGTTCATTGGCAGGTGCCATTAACGGTTTAACACCATTGTTTGCTCTAATTGTTGGTGTTACATTTTTAGGTGTAAAATTCAGCAGACTCAAAGCATTTGGTGTAATATTTGGTCTTGCTGGTGCTGTATTTTTAATCATTGGACATGACATTCAATTTGAATTCAGTCATGTAATGATGGCCATTGTAGCAACGCTATGCTATGGAATTAACGTGAATATCATCAAGCAAAAACTGGACAACTATCCTCCACTTTTAGTAGCAGCTCTTCCTCTGGCAATCATATCTATCGCTGGATTTGCTGTTCTGAGTTACTTAGGGTTGAATATAAATGTCCATGACATGCAATTTATTTATTCCTTTGGTGCAACCCTCCTACTGGCCTTAATAGGCACATCTATCAGCTTGATTATGTTCAATAGACTAATACAGCAAACCAATACGGTCTTTGCTACCTCTGTCACTTATCTTATTCCAATAGTTGCACTCTTTTGGGGACTTTTTGACCATGAAAAGATATTATATAATCACTTCATTGGTCTCGTATTTATCCTAGGGGCCATATGGATGATTCGAAAAGACAAATAACTATCACTAATCATTGAAGACTCCTTAAATATTCAGTTACCCACATTAACAGTTCAAAAAAACCATTTCTTATTGATAAGTTTTGATTGCAAAATTTGTCATTACTTGCAGATTTAGAGTTTATTTGAAACTTTATTAAAGCAAAATGAAATTTATAGTAAATACCAATCAACTGCTCAATAAACTTCAGAGTGTTAGTGGAACTATTGTATCTAAACCTGTTATTCCCATTTTGGATCACTTTTTATTCGACATTACCGATAAAAAATTAACCATTACGGGCACTGATTTAGAAACGACCATGAGTACGACCATGGAAGTGAAGTCAGACGAAAATGTTCGTATTGCTGTTCCATCTAAGATGTGCATGGACACACTCAAAGAATTACCTAACCAGCCTGTAACATTTACCATATCAACTGAGAAGAATACCATTGAATTAAAATCTGAGTTTGGTAGATACAAGCTTGTTGGTCAAAATGCGGATGACTTTCCAAAAATACCTGAATCAAATGCAGAAAACAGCTTTAGCATTCCATCTGGTGTTTTATCAAGCAGTATTGCTCAAACTATTTTTTCATCAGGTAATGATGAGTTAAGACTTAGTCTAACTGGGGTTTATGTTCAATTATACAGAGACAATGCCGTTTTTGTTGCTACTGATGCTAATCGATTGGTAAAGGTAGAACGAGTAGATGTAAAACCAGGATTAGAAACTAGTTTTATTTTGCCTAAAAAAGCTCTTAACCTACTTAAGTCAAATCTCCCACAAGATGATTCTGCCACACAAGTAGACTTTAATGAAAGTAATGCTTTCTTTACATTTGGAGATGTAAGTTTGATTTGTCGTTTAATTGACGAAAGGTATCCTGATTATCAAGCTGTCATACCTGAAGAAAATCCTAATAAGCTAACCATCAATAGAACTGAATTTTTGAATTCAATCAAACGAAGCAGTATTTATGGAAATAAGACAACCAACCAAGTGAACATTAAAATAACGGGTAGCGAACTTACCATTCATGCCGAAGATATTGATTTAAGTAATGAGGCTGTCGAGCGATTAGGTTGCGATTATACAGGAGAAGATATGGAAATTGGGTTTAACTCTCGACTTCTTATCGAGATGCTCCAAAACTTAAGCACTCCCGATATTATTATTGAACTTTCTTCACCCAGCCGTGCAGGTATCATATTACCTAGTGAAAATGTAGAAAACGAAAATCTACTCATGTTGCTGATGCCTATGATGATTGCTGCAAATGCATAAGTATTTGTAATATTACTGTCATATATGTGTCAGATTTAAAGTTACAGTCCAATAAAGTTATTAATCAAAATTATATTCGAAACAATCTTAGACTCTAATAAAGTCTGAAAAGCCAATCTAAGGCCTCAGTTCAAGGAGCTGAGGCTTTTATTTTTAGATAAGATTTGGTTTGCTCAATCAATACAACAAAATAGCTCACTTCTATACTGGACTGTCCCG
>JAKMFK010000040.1 GCA_022425465.1 Bacteroidia bacterium
TTTTAGTTCTATTTACTTTCAGTTCTGTTGTAATCACTTCATGTAAAAAAGCAGATTTTAAAGATATAATTGAGAAAGTAAGAGACGACAAAGACAAAGGAGATAAGGACAAAGATCGAGGAGATAAAGATAAAGACGACAAAGACAAGGGAGATAAGGACAAAGATCGAGGAGATAAAGATAAAGACGACAAAGACAAGGGAGATAAGGATAAAGATCGAGGAGATAAAGACAAAGACGAAAAGGACAAGGGAGACAAGGATAAAGATCGAGGAGATAAAGACGACAAAGACGAAGGAGATAAGGATAAAGACAACAAGGATAGGGGAGATAAAAATAAGGGTAGAGGAGATCGAGGCAACGACCGAGACACGACACGTCGTAATACCCCATAACTATAAATCATTTAACTGTAAAACATTTAATGGCTGTCATTTTTGGCAGCCTTTTTTTTGCAATTTTCTATACTTTAAAGTAGTTGTAGAATTTATTCATTCTGATTACGTGAGGAAAGCTTATAGCCGATAGGTATATGAAGAATGTTCCTACATGGTTACCAAAGTCATTATTTAAAACCCAGTATAGAACAAAAAAGAGGGCATAGGCACCAAAGCTAAACAGAGCAGCTTTTTTCCATAACTGAATAGAATTTACTTTGAAATGATCCTTCAAATGGTTCCAACCCAACAGACTATGATTAAAAATAAAATATGTCCCAAACGCATGAATTAATGAGAGTTGAGTAGATAATAAAAGAAATAAGCCTAAGGTAATCATGGCTTTAGACCTCAGAAAAATCCCCATAACAACCCCTATACCTATACAAGAGAACGCAATTTCATTCCATAAATTAGAGGAAACTAACCCTGAAATTTGAGGTAATTCTATTACTGATAGTTGATTCAAAATTTCATTCAATTCAATAGGGTGGCTAAAAAGGATTCCAGTAAAAAATAAAATTCCCCATATCCACGAAATTTTTGAGTTTAGTTTCCATTCTTTAAAGTCTGCTTGAGCAAAATGATATATTGAATAGGATAGAAAAACCAACAAAGCAATAATAGGGTTGATATACCAAAGTAAAACAATCAGGGCCCCTTGAGCTAGGTATAACCCAATGAATTTAAATGATATACTTTGATTATATTGATTTGTCTCCAATAAATGATCTACAGCACCATGAGGAATTCCAATAAACAATAACCCAATTAACAGAATACTATCAATTATATAAGTCAAGTTTATTGAATTTAATATTATGAATAGAAGTGATAAAATGAGAGGTAATAGTGCTTTTGTAAATGCACTACTTTGACTTCCTACTTGTTTTATTGCAGCTTTAATAAAAGGTCCCCATTGAAGGGAATAAAAGATATTTATTTCCTCATTAAATTTTGATTCCTCATCAAGAAAGTGAAGAATATTAGATGCTCTTATTTTGTGAAATAAACGTTTAAAAATAGGTTTCCCTAAATCTGGTTCTTCTGAAAGTATCCTCAAAAGTAAGCTATCATAAAATGCAAATCGGTTATTTCGTACTTGTACTGAAGAACCATCTAAAGTCTTTTTTCCTGAAGCTATTTGACTTGCTATGGCTGTTGCATCCAATGACATTGATTTAAATGCATACCCGGTACTTGGCTTTATGTGTCCAGCTCTGGATCCCATGTGCCTAACATTGGGATGGTTCTCAGATGGAATAACAGCATCAGTCATAGGTATACAGCCCTTTTCAATATCTAGGACTTGGTAGTCTGAATAATCTTTTAAATAATTTTTGAGTAGTCTTTCACCATGATCCAAACTCATTACCTCTTCCCCAAAACGTGTCACTTCTACCAAAGCATTTTTTGTATCGAATGGGAGTACGTACACAAATTGTGTAGCATTGTCTTGAGGGATTTCAAAATCCATCATAGTAAACGATTGAGGATTGAACGTATCAACATTGGTTTGAATTTGCCATCCAACAAAACTTTGGTTGATATAAAAGTGTCTTTTTGTTTGTTTTATAATAGGTGGACGGGAATCAAATGAAAATTTAGGCTCATAAGTTTCTCCATTAAACGTAATTTGATGAGATGATTTGGATTGTTCTAGCGTATTTGATATTATTTGAGCATGGTATTTTTTTGCTACATTCAGAGCTTTTTCATACAATGTTAAGCTGGATACGTGATAGTATCTAAGTGAATCGAGGTTCTGAGTTTTTCCATTGAGAATTACTTGATTCCATTCTTTATATATAAAGTCTTTTGGAATGATTTTTTCTACATCGTCTGATGTTGCCCAAAAACAATAGGTTTTATCTTTTTTATTTTTTTTTTCTGGCTCTATTATGGTGATTTGTTTTTTATCCAATAAACCCATTTTTTCGAGTTCAAGAATCAGTAAACAATTTGAGGCACCTAAACCAACAAATAAATAATCTATGACCTGTTTTTTTTTCTTCAATTTCAGTAGCTACTATATGTTTCAATTTACATTATTTGTATTGCATCTAAATTAACATGTTATATTTTGTAAATATATCTACTTTTTTTAAAATCAATTTTCAGAAATTTTTATTTGAGTTTCATCATTTTACAAAAAGAGTAAACATTTTTTGTAAAAATCTTATAATCAGGCATATAGGATTAATTTTCGTTGCTTTGTTTGATATGCTAAATGAGCTTATTATTGGTGTTTTTTTGGCTAAGTGTAGTCGTACCAACCACTTATGTGTTGACAACTAATTAAACATGAATGAACAAATTATTTGTTAAAAATGTTACCTTGACAACGTTTAACAATAAATTATATTAAAATTATGTTTTTAGAATTTTTAAAAATTCCCGTAGGTGATCCAGTCGCGATTACTTTCTTCATGGGTTACATTGCGATGTTTGCGGCATCTATTTTCTTCTTTATTGAAAGAGGAAGTGTTGACGGAAAATGGAAACTTTCTTTACTTGTTTCAGGTTTAATTACTTTCATTGCAGCAGTTCACTACTACTACATGAAAGACTTTTACGTGGTAACAGGTGAAAACCCAACAGCTCTTCGTTACATTGATTGGACTTTAACAGTACCTTTAATGTGTGTTGAGTTTTATCTTCTTACTAAAGCGGCTGGTGCTAAAACTGACCTTTTATGGAAGCTAATTGGTGCTTCTGTATTGATGTTAGTTGCTGGTTTCATTGGTGAGGCCTTCAGTGATGGTAGCACTGCACATTCTGTTAAATGGGGTGTTATCTCTACGGTTGGTTATGTTTACATTCTTTACACTGCATGGTATGGTGAAGTGGCTAATTTGGCTGCTGGTAGCGGAAATGATGCCGTTAAATCAGGTGTTAGAGCACTAGCATGGTTTGTACTTGTTGGTTGGGCTATCTATCCAATTGGTTACATGTGCATGCCAGGTGGTTGGTTGAATACCTCTTTAGGATGGGATTCAACAAACGTAGATTTATTCTACAACATTGCGGATGCTATCAATAAAATCGGTTTTGGTTTGGTAGTATACTCAATTGCTACTTCTTCTTCAAAAGAAGCCTAGTTAGTTTCAATTTAAAATATGAAGAGGGTGCAGTTTTCTGCACCCTCTTTTTTTTGTAAAAAATATGATATCATTCAGTTGTCTTTTTTATATTGTTAAAACGTAACTTGATAATTATAATATCTGAGAAGGCACTTTATGCAACCTAAGCTTTTAACAAACACACTTGATTTATTTAGCCCAAGCTTTACTACAAAGACAGAATGTACGTTTTATGATGTAGGGATACAAGCAGGGTTCCCCTCACCTGCAGATGACTTTATCGAGCTTAGTATTGATATTAACAAAGAGTATATCAAAAATAGAGATACAACATTCTTTGCTAGGGTAAATGGACATTCTATGAAAGATGTAGGCATATTTGATGGAGATCTTTTAATTATTGATAAAAGTATAGAGCCTCAAAATAATAAAATTGCTGTCTGTCAGGTAGATGGTGATTTTACAGTAAAAAGAATCAAAATAGAGCACGATACCATTTGGTTAGTTGCCGAGAATGATGCTTATGATCCAATTAAACTGACTGCTGATAACGAATTGATGATATGGGGAATCGTTGTTGCTTCTATTAAAAAATTTTGATGTTTGGACTAGTAGATTGCAATAACTTCTATGCCTCTTGTCAGCGGGTTTTTGAGCCACGTCTTAAAGGTAAGCCTGTGGTTATACTTTCTAATAACGACGGTTGTGTAATAGCCAGAAGTAATGAGGCCAAAGCCTTAGGAATTAAAATGGGAGCTCCTGCATTTGAATGCGAAAAGTTGTTTCGTGAAAACCATGTACATATTTACTCATCTAATTTTGCCCTTTATGGAGATATGAGTTCTAGAGTGATGAATACACTTTCTACATTCACTCCATCGATTGAAATATATAGTATTGATGAGGCCTTCTTGAAGTTTGACGGTTTTGATTCTTACGACCTAAAAAAATATGGAGAAAAGATACAAAAGGTTGTGACAAAAGGCACGGGCATCCCTATTAGTGTTGGCATAGCACCCACTAAAACATTGGCAAAGGTGGCTAATAAAATTGCTAAGAAATACCCAATTAAGACGAGGAGTTCCTACGTGATAGATACAGAACAAAAACGGATAAAAGCCCTAAAATGGACAGAAATAGATGATGTCTGGGGAATAGGATCAAGGTATGCTATTAAACTTAGAAATATAGGGGTGCAAAACGCATATCAATTCTCGATATTATCCAATGACTGGGTGAAAAAAGAGATGAGCATTGTGGGTTTGAGAATTAAATATGAGCTGATGGGTAACCCCATGTTAGATTTAGAGAAAATTCAGCATAAAAAGGCCATTGCAACTACACGATCTTTTGAAAGACTATATACCCAATATGAAGATTTATCGGAAAGAGTATCAGCTTTTACGGCTTATAGCTCTGAAAAATTACGAAAACAAAATAGTCACAGTAATCTTGTGATGGTATTTATAAGAACAAATTATTTTAGAAAAGATCAACCCCAATATTCTCGAAGCATTGTTATTAAAACGGATTATGCTACAAGTTCATATATCGAGTTGAACCGATGTGCTCAAATAGGTCTGAAAAAAATTTATAAGTCAGGTTATCAGTATAAAAAAGCGGGAGTTATTCTGATGGGAATAAGCCCAGATAGTGCTACCCAGTTATCTCTTTTTGAATCACCAAACCCCAAACATCGAATTTTGATGCATGCAATGGATCAATTAAATCAGTCTATTGGTTCAACCAAAGTAATGTTTGCTGGACAATCTTTAGATAGAAAGTGGAAGATGAAGCAAGAGAGGTTATCTCCTTATTTCACGACTAAGATAAAAGACGTTATTAAGATAAAGTTGAATTGATAAAAAGAATGAGAAAACTAGGTGTGTAATAGCTAAGTGTGCCTTCTTTTTTCTTGATTAAATTTGTACCAATGATAATAAGAAGCAAAGCCCCACTTAGATTGGGTTTAGCCGGTGGAGGTACGGATGTTAGTCCGTATGCAGATTTGTATGGAGGATCTATATTAAATGCCACAATAAACATGTTTGCCCATACAACAATTATCCCAAAGGATGATGGTAAAATTCATTTTGAGGCTCAAGATATGAATAAATATGAGCAGTATGAAGCAACAGATTATATTGAGCCAACAGGAGAACTTGCTTTATTAAAAGGAGTATATAACAGAATAGTAAAGGATTTTGTCAAAAAACCATTATCCTTTGAAATGTATACTAGCGTAGATGCTCCTCCAGGGTCAGGACTAGGTAGTAGTAGTACGTTAGTGGTTAGTATTATAGGGGCATTTGCAGAGTGGTGTAATATTCCGCTAGGTGAATATGATATTGCTCATTTGGCATATGAGATAGAACGTGTAGACTTAGGACTTAATGGAGGTAGACAAGATCAATATGCAGCTACTTTCGGCGGTTTTAACTTTATGGAGTTTTATGAAAATGATAAAGTAATAGTAAACCCACTACGTATTAAACAAAAATATGCGGCAGAATTAGAGAATAATCTAGTGCTATTTTACATGGGTACGAACAGGGAATCTGCGGGAATCATTGATCAACAAACAGCAAACATTAAAAAGAATAATGAAAATGCGCTAGAGGCTACTCATCGATTAAAGACACAAAGTATAAGGATGAAAGAAGTCGTATTAACAGGTAAAATGGATGAAATTGGCGAGGTGATGCATTATGGTTGGGAATCAAAGAAGATGATGGCATCAGGCATTAGTAATCCTGATATTGATGCGATTTATGAAACAGCTATTCAGAATGGAGCTACTGGAGGAAAAATAAGTGGTGCAGGAGGGGGAGGATTCTTTTTCTTCTATTGTCCAGCTGTTTCGAGAATGGGTTTGATTAGAAGTTTAGAAAAATTTGGGGTAAAACCTCAAAACTATAGTTTTACGAAAACAGGACTGTATACCTACACATTACCATCATGAAATTTGATGTAATCATATTAGCTGGAGGACTCGGTACTCGATTAGCATCTGTAGTTAAAGATGTGCCTAAACCTATGGCACCAGTTGCAGAAAAACCTTTTTTAGATCATATTTTAAATGGCCTGCCTTTAGGTCATGTCAATAAAATAATACTAGCAGTTGGTTATAAGTCAAATAAAGTAATCGATTATTATGGTGACCAGTACAAGAACATACCAATTTTGTACTCTATTGAAGAAGTGCCACTGGGAACAGGGGGTGGCATTGGTTTAGCACTAAACCATGTGACTCAAGATACTGCTCTTATCTTGAATGGGGATACCTATTTTGATGTTAACTATGAAGAATTTTGGGAAGCTCATAAAGATTCAAATACCCCAATCACCCTTGCTTTAAAGCAGATGCCTTCTCCAGATCGATATGGGACTGTTTTGATGGAAAAGAATACCATTATTAAATTTCATGAGAAGCAAAAAGAGCTTACTACGGGCCTCATAAATGGGGGTTGTTATTGGGTTGATAGGAATATTATTGAGGTACTTCCAAAAGCTGAAAAGTATTCATTTGAAAAAGACTTTTTAGAATTGAGCGTCCAGAATAAATACCTTACGGGTTATATTTCAGATGGCCTTTTTATTGACATAGGTATACCAGAAGATTATGAGCGAGCACAACAAATTTTTGCCTAAGGCACGAGACTGTAAAAAATATACACTTTTTATTGATCGTGATGGAGTAATCAATCAACCTATTATAGATGATTACGCCAAAAATCCAGATGAATTTATTTTTTGTGATGGAGCTTTAGATGCATTGAAAAAGCTTAAGCGATTATTTAGTCGTGTCATTTTAGTTACCAATCAACAGGGTGTAGGTAAGTGCATAATGACATCACAAGATTTGGAGAATGTGCATCTCAAGATGTATGATTCAATGAAGAAAGCCAATTCTAACTTTGATTTGATTTTATATGCACCATACTTAAAACAGGATAATCACACTTGGAGGAAACCCAATACGGGGATGTTATTAAAAGCAAAAGAGTATTATCCTGATATTGATTTTTCTAAATCGATTATGGTCGGAGATTCAC